>NZ_JACJEW010000032.1:0-57573 GCF_014164315.1 Pseudoalteromonas sp. SG44-1 | reverse complement strand
GAAAACAGTTAAATAAATTGACTGATGATGATCAGTTAAGCTAATTTAAAAACGGCTCTACAAAATGATAAATCAAGTGATCAAAGCTGATGAGAATCGGTGATCAAAGTCATGAGAATACGCATGGAGTTCCTAAGGATTTTATTGTTTTCTGCGAAGAGAATGGAAATTATTTCACCATAAATGAAAAAGATAATATTGGATACTACGATCATGATGATCTTACACACAATCTACACAATGGTGATTTCAAAGATTGGGTGATAGAAAATTGGTTAGAGTTAGAGTAAGTGCCTGCTGCCGTTTTAGCGTTTCATATTTTTTGCTCATGATTTTTGTGCACAAAAGCACTTGGCCAAAATCAAAGTTCAAGTATTTGAATGCTAACGTTGGGTGTTGAATTTAAATATGAAAATTATACTGCTTCCTGGCCTTGACGGGACTGGCCGCCTGTTTGCTAAATTGACAAAAAACTTGCCTGAAAATATAAATACTGAAGTGATCTCATATGAATCACTTGAAGGCGTAACTTATGCTAAACAAGCGGCAGAAATAGCAAAGCGTTTTAAAGATATTTATATTGTCGCGGAGTCTTATTCTGGGCCGGTGGCTTATGAGCTTTATAAGCTACTTGGCAGTCGTGTGAAAGGCATCGTATTTTTGGCCAGCTTTATCTCAGCGCCTTCTTTGTTATCTAAGTTGGCAGGCTTTTTACCCGTTAGCTTACTGTCAGCAAATTATTTAAGTAAAAAGCTACTTTATCTGTTTGGTTTTAGTTTAACGGGTGGCCAAACGTTGGTTTATCCCGTATTTGCTTCGCTGCAAACAGCGAATAAACGTAAACTCAAATTAAGATTAGGCAACATAGCTGGCCTTTCAAAACAACAGTGCGAGTTAGATTGCCCAGTGACTTATATTCGCCCTAGTAGAGATTTACTGGTAAGCGCGAGTGCGGTGAAGTACTTAGCGTCAATGTGTTCCAGCTTCAGCCAAGTTGAGATTGAAGGCGGACATTTTATAGCGCAATCAAACCCTGTAGCATGTGCTAAGGTTATTTGTGATACATTCAACGTAGCATCGGCGTTGATAAAATTGAACTTAAAGGAAAATTATAATGGACAGTACATCTCATAAAACAAAAGGCCATTGTCGTTGTGGACAGGTAAAGTTTGAAGTTAGCGCAAAGCCAATGATCACTATGGCTTGTCATTGCACTGGCTGTCAGAAAATGACGTCTAGCGCATTTAGCTTAAGCTCATTATTTCAGCGAGCTGCCTTTTCTATTACATCTGGAGCGCCTGTTATTGGCGGGCTGCATGACAGTAGTACGCAGCACTTTTTTTGTGGACATTGTATGAGCTGGTTATTTACCCACCTAGAAGGTTTGGATGATTTTGTAAATGTTCGCTCAACAATGCTAGATGACTCTCGCACCTACAAACCATTCATTGAAACTTACACGGATGAAAAACTTGAGTGGGCGAGTACGGGGGCAAAGCACAGTTTTTGTAAGTTTCCACCGCAGGAAAAGTTTCCTGAATTGCTGCATGAGTATGCGCTAAAACAAGGATAAATACAGCGTTACCCTTCATGCGCTTTTTATAAATAACAAGTGCAATGTGCTGTTTGTTTTTCCATCACTATTTATCTAGTATCTCTGCTTAGGCTAGTCTGCTTTAGCTAGAACCTAGTAAATCGTTCTCTTTAACCTTATAACTGCTATTAAAAAAGCCGCGTTAATTTTCATTAACGCGGCTTTTTAGTGTGCTTTTAAGCTAAACCAAAAGTGTTAGTCAACACTCATGGTTTTAGTCATTGCAGCATTCGCGCGACCAGCTGGTTTGATAGAACCGGCACGTAAGCCGCTATCTGGAATAGCGTCACGTTTGTCGTGTGCCATCGCTTTTGGCGTATGGGCGACTTCGCTATCTGCAACGGCAGTAGGTTGTGCCATTGGCGCACTTGCTTTACCTGAAGTGATCACTGTTTTAGTGTGTGCTACAGGTTTTGCAGTAGGCTTAGTCTCTGCCATTGGTGCTTCCTCAACAACCACTTCTGGAGTAGGTTCAGCAGCAACAGGCGCTTGTTCAACCACTTCTTCAGTAGGTTCTGCAGCAACAGGCGCTTGTTCAACCACTTCTTCAGTTGCTTCAGCAGCAACAGGCGCTTGTTCAACCACTTCTTCAGTTGCTTCAGCAGCAACAGGCGCTTGTTCAACCACTTCTTCAGTAGGTTCTGCAGCAACTGGTGCTTGTTCAACCACTTCTTCAGTAGGTTCTGCATCAACAGGCGCTTGTTCAACCACTTCTTCAGTAGGTTCTGCAGCAACTGGTGCTTGTTCAACCACTTCTTCAGTAGGTTCTGCAGCAACAGGCGCTTGTTCAGCCACTTCTTCAGTAGGTTCAGCAGCAACTGGTGCTTGTTCAACCACTTCTTCAGTAGGTTCTGCAGCAACTGGCGCTTGTTCAACCACTTCTTCAGTTGCTTCAGCAGCAACAGGCGCTTGTTCAACCACTTCTGGAGTAGGTTCTGCAGCAACGGCAGGTTTTTCTTCAACTACTTCTGCAGCTTGCTTATTTTGCTTGGCTTTTAACTCAGCTTCATATTCAGCAGCGGCTTGATCTGCAACTGGAATAAATGCTGGTGGTTGTGTACCTTGCGTTGGCGTAGCTTCTTCACCCTCAGGGCGACGACGGCGTTGCCCAGCAGCACGTAAATGACGTGGAGAACGGCGTGAACGCGTACGCGTTTGGCCTTGCTCTTCATCAGTCGATGTTACTGTCTCTTGCTCGTTTGGTGCCGTCTGTTCAGCTTTTTGCTCAGGCGCTTCAACAGCCGTTGTTTCAACAGCAGTAGCCTCAACCGGTGCTTTAACTTCTTCAGTTTGAGTTACAACTGGCTTAGCCGGCTTGTCATCAACAACAGGCGTAGCTTGTTGCTCTGCGTCATTGTTGGTTGTAGCCGGTTGTGCATTTTCATCTTGCAGACGAACTTTTTTACGTAAGTTACGGCGCTGACGACGAACCTTAGGTTTTTGCTCCGTTGCTTCAACAACGACATCTTGGCTTGGTGCAACGTCTTTTACGTCAGCTTTTGCTTCGGTTTTTTCTGCTACTACTTTGCTGTCATCGTTACGGTTATCGTTACGCTTACGTGAGTTAGGATTGCGACGACGTTTGTTACGGTTATCGTTTCTTTCCTGTTGCTCGTTGTTTTGCGTGTTTCCAACTGCTGGCGTTTCTTCAGCTACGCTCTCTGTACGCTCGCTTTGCGGTTTAGTGCGTGAATTATTGTTACGACGACGTTGGTTATTACGACGACGTGTATCACCGTCATTGTTACGACGTGGATTATTACGAGATTCACTCGCTGTTTTTTGCTGCTGTTGCTCTTTACTTTCTATTTGCTCAGCAGGCGTTGCAAATAAAGCCTTAAACCAATTGCTGATGGTAGTAAATAAACTTACCTGCGGCTGGGCTGCAACACTTTGTGGTGCCGCTGCTGGGGCTGTTTGAGCCTGAGCTTGTGGTGCTGGTGTTGATGGCATAACTACGCCTTTTAACACCGGCTCTTCACGTACCGCGACCGTTGGTGTTTTTGATGTTTCATACACTTCTTGTTCTGGTAATGTGATTTGCTCGTAGCTTGCTGCTTCAATTGTTTCATCTTTACGCAAACGCATTACTTCATAATGTGGTGTATCCATATGTTGATTTGGAATGATCACCACATCACAGTTATGACGTTTTTCGATGCGATGCACGCTACGGCGTTGCTCATTTAACAGATATGAGGCAACCGCTACAGGTACTTGGGCATTAACTTGTGAGGTATTGTCTTTAATCGCTTCTTCTTCGATTAAACGTAGGATTGACAATGCAATCGACTCGTTTGAACGAATAGTACCTTGACCACTACAACGTGGGCATGGGCCTTGGCTCGCTTCACCTAATGAAGGGCGTAGGCGCTGACGCGACATTTCAAGTAAGCCAAAACGCGAAATTTTACCAATTTGTACACGGGCACGATCTGGACGAACAGCATCTTTTAAGCGATTTTCTACTTCACGTTGATGGCGCGGTGGTGTCATATCAATGAAGTCGATAACGATTAAGCCACCTAAGTCGCGTAAACGTAATTGGCGAGCAATTTCGTCTGCAGCTTCTAAGTTGGTATTAAGCGCAGTTTCTTCGATATCGCCGCCTTTAGTGGCTTTAGATGAGTTGATATCGATAGAAGTAAGTGCTTCAGTTGGGTCAATAACAATTGAACCACCAGAAGGTAAGCGTACTTCACGTTGAAACGCAGACTCAATTTGGCTTTCGATTTGATAATGAGTAAAAAGAGGCACTTCACCTTGATAAAGTTTTACACGGCTCATGAAGTCAGGGCGAAAACGCTCAATGTGCGCTTTAGCTTCTTCAAATACACGGGCTTTATCAATTAGGATCTCACCGATGTCACGGCGTAAATAATCGCGAATCGCACGGAAAATCACGTTGCTTTCTTGATGAATTAAGAACGGTGCTTTACCGCCATCAGAGGCTTGCTGAATCGCATCCCAATGAACAAGCAGCGCTTTTAAATCGTAGTTTAGTTCTTCAAACGATTTACCAACACCGGCAGTACGCACGATTAAACCCATGCCTTTAGGCAGTTCTAAACGGCTTAAAGCTTCTTTAAGTTCAGTGCGTTCATCACCTTCGATGCGACGAGAAATACCGCCAGCACGAGGGTTATTAGGCATTAAGACTAAGTAGCTACCTGCAACACTAATAAAAGTGGTGAGGGCTGCGCCTTTTTGGCCGCGTTCTTCTTTGTCTACTTGGACAATAACTTCTTGACCTTCTTTGATCACGTCACGAATATTCGGACGACCATGGAAAGTATAACCTTGTGGGAAGTAAGTACGGGCTATTTCTTTTAAAGGAAGGAATCCGTGACGATCAGCGCCGTAATCAACAAAGGCGGCTTCTAATGACGGTTCTATACGAGTGATTTTGCCTTTATAAATATTGGCTTTTTTTTGTTCGTGACCCGGGCTTTCGATATCTAAATCATACAGGCGCTGGCCATCAACCAGTGCTACGCGCATTTCTTCTTGCTGCGTCGCATTGATTAGCATACGTTTCATATTGTTACTCTACTGTGTTATGTCTCTGACATGACGAAACTTTTCGCCTGTTCAGTTGCTCCCATCGCTTCTTTTTGTACAATCTCACGACTGGGTCTGTGGGGGAGCTTGGTACTGTATCCGTACTCTAAGTATCTTTATGGTGCTGGCTGACAATAACGTGTTGTCACGTTATTAAATTCTATTATGGTGCCAAAACTATCGGCTGTTTTTTTACAGTGACGTATTCGAGTTCTGTCCAGAGTCGACCATTAATTAAATTAACTTGTACGGTTACAACACATCTGCTGAACGGCGTATTGTACGCCGTCACGATCAGACAAATTATCTGTTCAAATTGCTTTTTTCATCAACATTAAATAACACTTCATGCTCAAACTTAACTGGCGATATATTACACGCATCGGAGTTAATTGAAGGCACGTGTAAACTGGGTATGTATAAAAGCTTTGGAAAACTTATCTCGGATCTGTATGATCAATTACCCAGAATGTGCATCACGAATGTTTTAATGTGTTAAAAAGCACCGTTGTTATTTGCAAATATATATTTGCGACGGTGATTATCCCATTATTATAACTGTGTTAGCAACTAAAATTATTTTACTTAAATCAGTGATTAGGCAATGTCAGAAAAAACCGGCTTACAAGTATCTTTCGTCACGATTACCGAAGACCATTTAGGTCAACGGATTGATAACTTTCTTATTACTCATTTAAAAGGGGTGCCTAAAAGCGCTGTGTATCGAATTCTTCGCAAAGGGGAAGTGCGGGTTAATAAAAAACGCATCAAACCTGTGTATAAATTACAACTCGATGACATCGTTCGTATTCCACCAATACAAATAGCTGAACGTGAAGAGTTTGTGCCTAAAAACCTTGATGTAGTAACCAAACTTGAAGAGGCTATTTTATTTGAAGATAAATACCTTATCGTCATTAACAAACCATCAGGCATGGCTGTGCATGGCGGCAGTGGGCTCAGTTATGGTTTAATTGAAGCATTGCGCGTATTGCGCCCAGATGAGCGCAGTTTAGAGCTTGTACATCGTTTAGACCGTGATACATCAGGCTGTTTGTTAATCTCGAAACGTCGTTCAGTGTTGACCAGCTTGCATGAACAGTTACGTGAAAAAACCATGGAAAAGAATTACTGGGCATTGGTTGATGGGCAATGGGATTCTAAAACTAAAAATGTCACCGAAGGGCTGCGTAAAAACACCCTACAATCAGGTGAACGAGTAGTACGTGTGGATAACGTTGAAGGTAAACCTTCACATACTCGTTTTAAAGTACTGGAGCGCTTTGCTGAATGTTCGTTAGTGCAGGCATCACCAGTAACAGGTCGTACTCACCAAATTCGTGTGCATACACAATGTAAAGGTCATGCAATTGCTTGTGATGATAAGTATGGCAACCAAGCATTTGATGCGGCGATGCGTAAAGTGGGATTAGGGCGATTATTTTTACATGCGCACGATTTGAGTTTTTATCATCCAAAAAATGAAACTACTATGCGAGTAGAAGCGCCGCTTGATAAAGCGCTGGCTAATTGTATTAAAACGTTACGTGCCGCAAAACCGTGAAACCCTATAAATTAGTTATATTTGATTGGGATGGCACGGTGATGGATTCAGTGGCTAAAATAGTTAACTGCATGCATCAATCTGCGAGAGTCTGTGGTGTAGTTTGCCCCAGTGACGAGGCGGTTAAAAATATCATTGGTTTATCACTTGAGCAGGCCGTGACGGTGTTATTTCCTCAGCAGAGCCATTTACACGCTGATTTAATCGCCGGTTATAAGCATCAGTATAAACATCTTGATAACACGCCTACACCCTTATTTTCTGATGTAGAACAGACTTTAGCGGCATTAAAAAACCGTGGCGTATTATTAGCTGTTGCTACCGGCAAAAGCCGAGTCGGCCTTGAACGCTTGCTGGATGAAACACAGTTACGGGATTACTTTGTAGCGACCCGCACCAGTGATGATGCATTGTCAAAACCAGCTCCTGATATGTTGTTGCAACTGCTCGATGAACTCAATATTAGCCATGATGATGCGCTGATGATTGGCGACACCAAAATAGATATGGCGATGGCAAAAGCGGCCAATATTGACCGTTTAGGTGTAACTATGGGGGTGCATAACGCCCAGCAGCTAAACGAGTTTACACCGATTGCGACAGTTGATTCGTATCAGCAACTAGCTGCGCGTTTAGTTTAAGTCGTAGTGAATAAATAGTTAGTCTTGATTACTTAACACATCCAGATCAAACTCAGTCAATAATTGGCTGAGTTTGATAAGTGGTAAACCAATCAAGCTATTAGGGTCATCACCGCTAAGCTTTTCAAATAAACAAATACCTAAGCCTTCGCTTTTAAAGCTGCCTGCACAATTGTAGGGTTGCTCTGCGTCGCAGTAAGCAGATATTTGTGCTTGTGTCAGTGTTCTAAATGTAACATTAAAGGGTTCAACTAGGGTTTTTGTTTTATTGCTTTGAATATCATAAACACATAAGCCCGTTAGAAATGTGACTGTATTACCGCTAAATAAACTCAGTTGTTTAATGGCATTTTCTTTGTTGTGTGGTTTACCTAAGATTTGTTGCTCAAATACGGCAACTTGATCAGAGCCAATTACTAAGCCTTGTTTAAAAAGGGCAGTGGCTGCGCGTGCTTTGAGTTCACTTAAGCGTTTTACAAGTTCAACAGGGGCTTCATTGGGTAGTGCTGATTCGTCAATATCAGGTGAAAAACTGTCGAACGGCAGATTAAATTTTTGCAATAAAGACTGACGAAAGGGTGAACTTGAGGCTAAAATAAGCGGGTGCTGCATGGATTGTTTTCCTAATGAAAATTAGATTGAGTTAGGATAAATCAGATCCGTTGGCAAAACAAAGAAATGAATCGCGAAAAACCAGCTAAAATTGGTTTTTTACTTTGACTAACCAAGTAACTATCTATATGATGCAGCCCCTATGCAAAAGGTGAAAATTCCCATCACTCTTCATCCAGGCAAGGCAGCGCAACACCGTTTAAAGTATGACGGCATTGTACCGCTTGAAAAACTTACCCGTTTACGGGAAGTTGTGCAGGAAGAAGTAGGTGAAATAGCGGTAAAAATTCATTGCAAAAACGATGATCAAGGTTTCGCTGTGATTAGAGGCAATTTGTCCACACATGTTACTGTCACTTGTCAACGTTGTAATGGTGATTTAGGGTTGGATTTGGTTCAAGACTTTGTTTATTCACCAGTCGGTGAGGATACAGAGTTAGAGATTTTTCCAGAAGACTACGATGAAGTAGCGCTTGATGAAAATGGTGAAGTTAACGTTTTTGATTTAATCGAAGACGAACTAATTTTAGCCGTGCCATTAGTTGCTACCCACAACGAAGCTTCATGCAGTTATTCAGCAAAGCCTGCCAGCTTTGGTGTTTTAAAAGCGGAAGATGATAAACCAAATCCATTTGATATTTTGAAACAACTTAAGAAAGATTCTTAGGAGAAGACTATGGCTGTACAAAAAAGCAAAAAGTCTCGTGCAAGACGCGGCATGCGCCGTTCACACGATGCGATCAGTGGTCCAACTTTAACTGTAGACCAAACATCTGGTGAGACTCATCGTCGTCACCATGTGACTGCAGATGGTTACTACAAAGGCGTTCAAGTAATTTCTAAATAAGAGATTGCTTTTATGCTGACCAATCTAACAATTGCGTTAGATATGATGGGGGGCGATTATGGCCCCCGTTCATCTATCCCCGCAGCCGTTAACGCGGTAAATGCAAATGCCAATCTAAGATTGATCTTATGTGGCAACGAACAAGTAATATCTAAAGAACTTGAGTCTCTCGATTCTCTATCTCATCCTCGTTTAATAATTCGTCATTGTAGTCAAGTAGTCACCAATAGCTGTGAACCGTCTTCTGCTGTGCGATCTAAAAAAGATTCCTCAATGCGCGTTGCCCTTGATTTAGTTAAATCAGGTGAGGCACAAGCGTGCGTAAGTGCCGGAAATACCGGTGCATTATTATTTATGGCTCACTATGTGCTGAAAATGTTGCCAGGCGTAAAACGTCCTGCATTGATCTCGGCTGTGCCAACTGAGCGAAAAAATCCGGTTTACTTACTTGATTTAGGTGCGAACGTGCATTGTGATGCACAAACCTTATATCAATTTGGCATTATGGGTTCGGTTGTCGCAGGGCAAGCACTGGGCTGTGATAGTCCAAAAGTGAGTTTATTAAATATTGGCTCCGAAGACATTAAGGGCCATGAAGATATCAAACAAGCTGCACAACTGATGCAACAATGTAGCTACCTTAATTATACTGGTTACAGCGAAGGTAGTGATATTTTTACTGGTAAATCAGATGTGATCGTCTGTGAAGGTTTTGTGGGCAATGTGGCTTTGAAAACCTGTGAAGGGATTGCCAAGCTGATTATGTTTAAGCTTACCAAAGCACTGCAAAAGCACTTTTTCTATAAATGTTTAGCATTTATGTTACAGCCAGTAATAAAAAAACTCTATAAACGGGTGAACCCCGACCAGTATAACGGCGCTTCTCTGGTAGGATTGCGCGGTATTGTCGTAAAAAGCCATGGAAATGCCTCAGCTAAAGCATTTCATGCTGCTATCGACGAAGCTGCTAGAGAGGTGGAACGTCAACTTCCTGAAAAAATTGCAGCTATCTTCGAGCAAACACATTCAACTAAAAAAGTCGCAACTGACGATTAATTACTATGTCAGGTGTGTACTTAAACATTTATTTATTTGTTTAATTAAAAGAGCAAAGTATGGCACAAAAAATTGCACTTGTTTTTCCGGGTCAAGGCTCACAATCTGTGGGTATGTTAAGTGAACTATTAGAGCAATCTGATATTGTTAAAGCGACGTTTGCGCAAGCATCAGCGGCACTTGGTTATGATTTGGCTGCATTAGTACTTAATGGTCCAGAACAAGAATTAAATCAAACCCATCGTACGCAACCGGCATTATTAACAGCATCAGTGGCAATTTACCGCCAATGGCTTGCTGCAAATCCAGATGCAGACGTAACGATGGCAGGTCACAGTTTAGGTGAATACTCAGCGCTGGTATGTGCTGATGTGTTGAGCTTAGGCGAAGCTGTAAAATTGGTTGAAAACCGTGGTTTATATATGCAAGAAGCTGTGCCAGCAGGCGTGGGTTCAATGGCTGCGATCATTGGTTTAGGTGATGACGAAATTAAAGCCGCGTGCTTGGCATCAGCACAAGGTGAAGTGGTTGCACCAGTAAACTATAACTCACCGGGTCAAGTTGTGATTGCAGGTCATAAAGCCGCAGTAGACAGAGCATCAGAAGCGTGTAAAGAAGCTGGTGCAAAACGTGCGTTGCCTTTATCGGTAAGCGTACCTTCACATTGTGAACTAATGAAACCAGCGGCAGAAAAATTAGCAAAAGATTTAGCTGCTTTAACATTTAATACACCTAAGTGTGATGTAATTAATAATGTTGATGTAACAGCTGCAAGTTCAGCGGATGCTATTAAAGATGCATTAGTACGTCAACTATACAGTCCAGTACGATGGACAGAAACAGTACAAGCATTGGTAGCACAGGGCATTACCCAAAGCTACGAGTTTGGTCCTGGGAAGGTGTTAACGGGTCTTGCTAAACGCATTGATAAAGCAATGGTATGTGGTTCGGTGAATAGCCAAACTGCCATTGACGAAGCAAAATAAGAGTAGGAAAAAATGGCAAATTTATTTTCGTTAGAGGGCAAAGTTGTCCTAATTACAGGCGCTAGTCGCGGTATTGGTAAAGCAATCGCCACTACATTGGTAGCACAAGGTGCTAAAGTTGCCGGTACTGCAACCAGCGAGTCTGGTGCTGCAAATATCAGCGAATACTTAGGCGAGAATGGTAAAGGTTATGCGTTAAACGTAACTGATCCTGCATCGATCGAGGCAACACTTGCTGCGATAAAAGCAGATTTAGGCGATATCGACGTATTAGTAAATAATGCTGGTATTACCCGCGATAACTTACTTATGCGTATGAAAGATGCAGAGTGGGACGATATCATTGATACTAACTTGAGCTCAGTTTTTCGTTTATCTAAAGCAGTGTTACGCCCGATGATGAAAAAGAAAAACGGTCGAATTATCAATATAGGTTCAGTTGTTGGTACAATGGGTAATGCAGGGCAAGCTAACTACGCAGCAGCTAAAGCGGGTGTAATTGGTTTTTCTAAGTCGTTAGCGCGTGAAGTTGCTTCTCGTGGTATTACAGTCAACGTAGTTGCTCCTGGTTTTATTCAAACAGATATGACCGACAGCTTAACTGACGAGCAAAAAGCAGCTACGCTTGCTAATGTTCCTGCTGGGCGTTTAGGCCAACCGGATGAAATTGCCGCCGCAGTATGTTACTTAGCATCTGATGCAGCAGCGTATGTTTCAGGCGAAACTTTGCACGTAAATGGTGCGATGTACATGGTGTAAGGAACTTTGTTCCTATTTTGTTTTGAGGCGGCTTGTCGAAAAATGTTGAATTTTTTGTTAACTTGCTTTAAACATACTTGAATTCGTGCTGAAAATAAGCGATAAAAGACACAAATAACCGTCAAGAGGTTTGACCAGATAAAAAATTATCAGCAAATCCTTGAATCACAGAATTATGCGCCGTAAACTACGCCGCAATCTGAAAATAACGCATTGGCGTTTTTAATAAAGGAAAGAAGAATGAGCGACATCCAAGAACGCGTAAAGAAAATCATCATTGAGCAACTAGGTGTTAAAGAAGAAGAAGTAAAGCATGAAGCTTCTTTCGTTGATGACTTAGGCGCAGATTCACTTGATACTGTTGAATTAGTAATGGCTCTTGAAGAAGAGTTCGATACTGAGATCCCAGATGAAGAAGCTGAAAAGATCACTACAGTACAAGCTGCAATCGATTACGTAACGGCTCACGCTGAGTAATCAATCGCATATTAAGGGCAGCGTTCGCTGCCCTTAATCTATCTATACCCTGTATTTCCACGCATTTGGGTATTAATACCCACCAGAAAAATAATAATTCCCTTATTGGAGGCAAACCGTGGCTAAACGTCGAGTCGTCGTAACTGGCTTAGGAATGTTGACGCCGCTAGGTAATGATGTTGAATCAACCTGGCAAGGCTTGTTAAATGGCAAAAGTGGTATCCAAACTATCACTCATTTTGATACATCTAGTTTTGGCACCAAGTTCGCTGGTTTGCTGAATGATTTTGATGCGTCAGCCTATATGCCGGCAAAAGATGCTAAAAAAATGGATTTGTTCATCCAGTATGGCATTGCAGCAGGTGTACAAGCACTACAAGATTCTGGCCTTGAGATCACAGAGCAAAACGCAGCCCGCGTTGGTGTTGCTGTGGGTTCGGGCATTGGTGGTTTAACGCTTATTGAAGAAAACCACATAAAGTTATTAAACAGTGGCCCACGTAAGCTTTCTCCTTTTTACGTGCCGTCGACCATTATCAATATGATCTCTGGTCATTTATCGATTATGCACGGTCTACGTGGTCCAAATATCTCTATCGTGACAGCCTGTACAACAGGTTTACACAACATTGGTCACGCTGCGCGCATGATTGCTTATGGTGATGCTGATGCGATGGTTGCCGGTGGTGCAGAGAAAGCCTCAACGCCAATTGGTATGGGTGGTTTTAACGCTGCACGTGCGTTATCAACCCGAAACGACGATCCGCAAGCTGCATCACGTCCATGGGACAAAGACCGTGATGGCTTTGTACTTGCTGATGGTGCAGGTGTTATCGTACTTGAAGAATACGAGCATGCGAAAGCCCGAGGTGCAAAAATCTATTCTGAGTTGGTTGGTTTTGGTATGAGCGGTGACGCTTATCACATGACGTCGCCACCAGAAGATGGTGCCGGTGCAGCCTTGGCAATGGAAAATGCTTTAAACGATGCGCAAATCAATGCAGATCAAGTGGGTTATATTAATGCTCACGGTACATCGACTAACGCTGGCGATAAAGCAGAAACCTCTGCAGTTAAGTCAATTTTTGGTAATGCTGCCAAAGATGTGATGGTGAGTTCATCAAAATCTATGATGGGTCATTTACTCGGTGCAGCAGGCTCTGTTGAATCAATTATCACTATTTTGTCGTTACAAGATCAAAAAGTAACACCAACAATTAATCTTGATAACCCTGATGAAGGCTGTGATCTGGACTACGTTCCACACACGGCTCGTGATGCGAAACTTGATTACGCATTATGTAACTCATTTGGTTTTGGTGGTACTAATGGCTCGTTGGTATTTAAAAAGGTATAATCTTTTTTAACAACGAGACAAAATAAGAGCCCAGTTGTTACTGGGCTTTTTTATATGCAAAATATGCCAAAACAAAAAACTCACATAGCGCAAACAATAAAATTAGTCACGCCACAGCAAGGCGTTAGCATAAGTAGCAATGATCGCGGCTTTAATTATGGCGATGGCTTTTTTACAACTGCAAAAATAGTTGATGCTCAAGTAGAGCATTGGCCACTTCACAGGGCACGATTAGTTGAATGCGCGCAGCGACTTAGTTTTGGTGAGCTGGATTTATCGGCACTGCAGCAAGCAATCGCTGAGTATATTAAGACGGTTTCGCTGGGCGTGTTAAAAATAGTGGTTACACGTGGTGAAGGAGGGCGTGGTTATGGCCTTCCTGAACAAAGCAATTTATTGATTGTACTGTCGCTATTACCGTTTCCTTCACACTACGCTCAATTAGCACAACAAGGTATTAAACTCGCTATTAGCCCTGTGCAACTTGCATCGCAACCATTGCTTGCTGGTTTGAAAACGTTAAATCGTTTAGAGCAAGTAATGATCAAACGCGCCATGCAAGGGCAAGATTGTGATGATGTACTGGTGTGTGATTATCACAATAATGTGATTGAAACCTCTGCGGCAAATATTTTTGCTATTAAAAATGGTCGAGTTTTTAGTCCAAGTTTGCAAAACTGTGGCATTCAAGGGGTTTATCTGCAATCACTGTGTGATAAGTTAACCATTGAATTTACTGATATTAAGCTAGAACAATTGCTGCAAATGGAGGCAGTATTTAGTTGTAATAGCTTAATGGGAATTGTGCCTGTTACAGCGATTGATGGTATGCAGTTTGAGTTAGCAAACAGTTTAGTATTATTGCATGGTTTATTTACCAAGGAGTCTGCGTGTTAAGAGTGATTATATCGATTGTGTTGCTAGCATTATTGGTAACTGAAGTTGGTTATCAACAGTTGCAAGCTACTATTAACAGTAGTTTAAAAGCGCCAGCGAATACGTTGTTTGAAGTTAAAAAAGGCACGGGGTTTAATCAACTCTGCCAACAGTGGCAAGCTAAAAAATGGTTAGATGGGTGCTTACGTTATCAGATACTCGCGAAACTCGATCCGACACTGACGGATTTAAAAGCTGGTTTATATCAACTTAATAACGCCACGGTGCTTGATAACATTCGGCAAATCAATCAAGGTAAACAAGTAAGCTTTAGTTTTACAATTATTGAAGGTCAGTCACTTCGTGACGTGTTAGCGGCAATAAGTAAAGCCCAGTACCTTCGTCAAGATTTAAGTCTTGGTGAGTTATCTCAGCAAATAGTCGGCTCTGATCAGCATTTAGAAGGGTGGTTATTTCCTGATACCTATTATTATCATGCTAATGATACGACAAGCTCAGTGCTCAAACGAGCGCATAAAATAATGCAAAATGTACTTGATGAGGCTTGGCAAAACAGGGCTGCTGATTTACCGTTTAAAACGGCCTACGAAGCATTGATTATGGCCTCAATTATTGAAAAAGAAACAGGCCTTGCCAGCGAACGGCCATTAATAGCCTCTGTATTTACTAATCGACTAAATACAAAAATGCGCTTGCAAACTGATCCAACCGTGATTTATGGCATTGGTGCTGACTTTGATGGTGATATAAAACGTAAAGATTTAACTAATCATACTCCGTATAATACATATAAAATTAATGGCTTACCGCCTACGCCGATTGCTATGCCGTCAAAAGCGGCAATACTTGCAGCAGTCAATCCACCTGAGTCTGAGTACCTTTATTTTGTTGCCAAAGGCGATGGTAGCCATCAATTTTCTAAAACCTTAAAAGAACATAACAAAGCAGTACAAGATTACTTACGTTATCAAAAACAGTTAAGCAAATCAGAGTAAAAAATATAAAACGAGAAAGCCGATTAATGCTTTCTCAAACTAAAAAGAGAGATCATGACAGCAGCAAAATTTATTGTGATTGAAGGCTTAGAAGGGGCCGGTAAATCGACAGCTATAGCAATTTGCCAACAGTTTTTAGAGCAGCACAAAGTTGATTTTATTAATGTACGCGAGCCCGGCGGGACACCCATCGCTGAAGCACTGCGCACTATTGTAAAAGATAACCATGTCGAACAGATTGCCAGCGAAACAGAATTACTGCTGATGTATGCAGCCCGTTCGCAACTGCTACATAATGTTATTCGTCCAGCACTTGCTAAAGGACAATGGGTATTAGGCGATCGTCACGATCTATCATCGCAGGCTTACCAAGGCGGCGGACGTGAAATTGCCGCTACTACGTTAGATTCTCTCGCCAATATTGTATTAAAAGGTTTAAAACCAGATCTGACCATTTATTTGGACATTGAACCTGCGGTGGGCCTTGCCCGTGCGAAAGGACGCGGTGAACTGGATCGTATAGAACAACAAGCATTGAGTTTTTTTGAACGTACCCGCGCACGCTATTTAGAACTCGCATATAGTGATGACACTATTAAAACAGTTAATGCAGGTCAAAGTATGCAATTAGTACATCAAGATATTATTACCGTGCTTGAACAATTTATGAAAAGTAACAATTAACATGATTTATCCTTGGCTTAGCAATGTTGAGCAGCAATTAGCAGCCAGTTTTAATGCTGGGCGTTTTCACCATGGACAATTATTTAATGGTCAACAAGGTGTTGGTAAGCGCGCCTTAGTGGAGCAGCTGGCTAATGCATTATTGTGCTTGTCTGCAACTAACTTAGTCCCTTGTGGGCATTGTAAGAGCTGCCATTTAAATCAAGCAGTTACTCATCCTGACAAATATGTAGTGCAAGCTGATGGACAAAGCATTGGTGTGGATGATATTCGCAGTGTCAGCGATTTCATGCATCAATCAGCGGCGCAAAATGCCAATAAAGTGGTGGTGATCAATGATTGCCATAAAATGACCACAGCGGCGGCCAATGCCTTACTTAAAACGTTAGAAGAGCCCAGCCCGCAGCGATTTTTGTTACTAACAACGAGTGCGACAACGCAATTACCGGCCACTATTTTAAGTCGCTGCGCGCTTACACAAGTAAAAGTGAATGACGCCAATGTTGCTATGAATTGGATTTCCCAACTGCACGTTCCTGCATATCCATGGTTAAAAATGTTTACCCAGCAGCCATTATTGATTGCCCGTTGGCAACAAGATGAGCAGCTGGAAGTAATCGATGAATTGTATAAGTTTGCAACTGAGCTAAAACAAGGCCATAATTTCAGTGCGTTAGTTGATATTATCAGTAAAGATACAGAGCGTGTTCGCGTCTTTTGTTTATTTTTAAGCGAACAATTAAAACAACAACTCATTGCTGGAATGGATTTTGATTCATATCAGAGTGCGCAAAATGCATTGGCCGAATTTGTGCAAAACAGTACACAGATATTAGGATTGAACTTGCCGTTGGCAGTGTCTCGTTTAGCGTATCGTTTACGTAAAAGCTATAAGTAGGATTATTGTGCAAGAATTATTAGTCGATTTAGATGATCTAGATGAATTATACCGCTGCTATATGCCGTATTTAAAAAATGGTGGACTATTTGTGCGCACTAATATGCGTTATGAGATGGGTCATTCATTGGCATTAAAAGTGACATTACCGGATGCGCTTGAAGATGATGTAATAACCGGAAAAGTTACATGGATCACGCCACAAGGCGCGCAAAGTTCTAATCCACCGGGCATTGGTATTAGTTTTATCGATGATAAAACGAACCTAAATGTGAAGATCGAAAAACTACTAGGGACTATGTTAAACTCTGGTAATCCAACTTATACCATGTAGTAAGCAGTAACATGATTGTAGATTCTCATTGCCATTTAGACCGACTCGATTTTGATAAACTCGATTTAAACTTAGACCAAGTACTTGATAGTGCACGGGCTAAACAAGTTGAACACTTTTTATGTGTGAGTGTCACACTTGATCAATTCCCTAGTATGCTAGAAAAAATTCAAGGCTATAGTGATGTCTCTGCCTCGTGTGGTGTTCACCCGCTTGATCAAAAAGACGCACTTGATAAACAACGCTTAATTGATTTAGCAAGCCACGATAAAGTAGTAGCAATTGGCGAAACAGGGCTTGATTACTATTATTCGAAAGACACCCATGCCGTGCAACAAGCAAGTTTTGTGGGTCATATTGAAGTGGCGAACGAGTTACAAAAACCACTTATAATTCATACTCGCGATGCGCGCGACGACACCATAAACTTAATGCGTGAACATAACGCACAAAAGTGTGGTGGTGTATTGCATTGCTTTACTGAAGATTGGGATATGGCTAAAAAAGCCATCGACTTAGGCTTTTATATTTCTATCTCTGGCATTGTGACCTTTAAAAATGCCGTAGAGCTTAAAGATGTTGTTAAACAAATCCCTCTTGATAGATTATTAATCGAAACAGACTCGCCTTATCTAGCGCCAGTACCGTATCGTGGGAAAACTAATCAGCCCGCTTATGTGCAAGATGTTGCTTATTACATTGCTGATTTAAAAGGTATTAGCTACAAAGAGCTAGCCAAAGCGACTACGGAAAACTTCTACTCATTGTTCAACTTAGTGAACAAAGGTTAATTAGCATATGAGCACAGCATCACTTCCTCTATTAATAATGGGGCCGATGGTGCGCCGAGCTGATGCTGCAGAGGTTTGCATACAGTTTGCAACGTCTGTAGCATCACAATTTAGTATTGAATTTGATGATATAGACGTTTTTAGTGAGCAACAGAGCATTGCTTTAGGTACTCATCTTTACTTGCACTTTGTGATCGTAAAACCGATTGCCGCAACATTGCCTGTTAATCAGCTGATCAGCTACCGCCTATTAAACAGCAACTTAGACGTTGATTTAAGTGATTTTTGTTATCAAGGAAAAGCCACCCCTGAATTTGTGATCCCGCAAAAACTTGAGCAGATTTTACATGGCTCATGCCGTAACCCACATCATCCTGCAAAAGATAGCTTAGTGGCTGCGAATGATTTTCAACAGCAAAATCGCAGTGTAAATAAAACCGGGGCGGATGTTTTACTGCTCTCTGGTGATCAAGTGTATGCCGATGATGTTGCTGGTGCGATGTTATTAGCAATTGAACGACTGATCAGCGTATTAGGAATATACCAAGAGCAACCACTGGCAATTGATTTACCTGCACAGTTAAGTGAACAACTTTATCAGCGCCACTTATATTTACCGACGGTCCCTTGGCAAAAACGCAATAAAATAGGGGTTGGCTATTGGCTAAAAAAAGATGAGCCACATTTTTCAAGCTTAAAAGCTGCAAATCACTTGATCTTTTTTGAAGAGTTTATAGCCCTTTATTTACTCAATTTTAGCCCGTTACTGTGGGACTTAATTGACTTTGATAGTATTAGCTATCAAGCAAGCTCGCCCAAATGCCAGCAAGTTTTTGATAATGAAAAAGCAGCTTTAACGGATTTTAAAAATGGCTTAGTACACGTTCAGGTGCTACTGGCAAATATTTCAACGTTAATGATGTTTGACGATCATGATGTTACCGATGATTGGAACTTGACGGCTGGTTGGGAGCAGGTTATTTACCAACATCCAGTTAGCCGCCGTATTGTTAATAATGGCTTGATCAGTTATTGGCTGATGCAAGGCTTTGGCAATGATGCAGGTCATAAAACAGCTGCTTTACTTGATGCGTTTAAGACGAGTTTTTCTGAGCAAAAACAATGGCAATTTAAAGCGTTTGATAAAACCATTCTCGAGTTTAATCATTGGCATTATGAGTTGAATACTGTGCCTAAAGTGGTCGTGCTGGATACCCGCACTCATCGTTGGCGTAATGAGCAAAACTTTAATGAGCCCTCTGGTCTACTTGATTGGGAGCGTCTCACTGAGCTCGAAGAAAGTTTAGTGACTCATGAACAAGTGATCATTGTCTCACCCGCACCGGTGTTTGGCGTTAAATCAATTGAAGCTATTCAGTCATTGTTTAATATTTGCGGACAGCCATTATTAGTTGATGTTGAAAACTGGATGGCCCACGAAGGCTCAGCTAAAAAGTTACTGGATACCTTTCGCCGTGACGATACCCCTAAAGAAACGCTTATTTTATCGGGTGATGTACATTACTCATTCTGTTTTTCCGTACAGAAACGCTTTGGTAAGCACCCCAATAGAATTTGGCAACTTACTGCCAGTGGTATTAAAAATGAGTTTCCGCGTAAATTAATTAACGTGCTGGATAAGTTAGACTCGATTTTATACGCGCCGAAAAGCCCGTTAAACTTTTTTACAAAGCGTTGGCAGATGGAAGTCGATAAACATCAAACCATCGGGGAGGGGCAAAAATACTTGGTGAGTGATTCAGCGATTAGTTTGATTGAATTACAACAAGGAAAGCTGGCGCGTTATCAGTTACTCCATCCCGATAATCGCACCACAGAGTTTGATTTAAGCAATGATTAATTTAATGGTTTGCGCTGTTGTTTTACATAGTCGCTAACGTTACTTACTGTATCTAACCAATAACCGTTAGCAGGATCTTTCAGATAAACAAGCAATTGCTCGAGTACTTTTGCGTCAGTGGTATATTGATCTCTGTTACCAATTTCATGGCCCGCTAAAATCAACCAAGCATTATTTTCCCGTAATTGATCCAGCATAGTAATGATTTCATCAAAACTCATTCCGTCGATCCTAAGTCCTGTTAGCTGTGCAAAATCAGTAAAATTAGGATTATTAGCTGACTCATCTAACCAAGTTCGGCCGCTGTCAAAATGTTTAGCGATTAAAGGCACGTAGCTCTTAGTATCAATGCCCCGGCCAACAAATGTATTGCCGCACGGATAAGCAAAGGCGCGAGGGGTCACTCCTAAATGATCTTTTAGGTATTGCTGCGCTGATAAAATATCATTTTCAAGCCACTTGAGTGTAGTGTGTTCAAGTGATAAGTCTTGTGCTCTTAACCATTCAAAATTCCCTGTACATACGTGGCTGCTGGTATGATTTGCAATTTCATGGCCCGATTTTACCGCGTCTTGCCACTGAGTTAGGCGCTGCTTGACGTTAAAAGGGGAAACATAAAAAGTTGCTTTGACTTGGTGCCTGTTCAAAATCGCAGCGCCAACATCGACTTGGCTGTGACGGGCATCATCAAACGTGATACTCACAGCATTTTGCGCTTTATGCGGGTAATTAAAACCAAGGTATTTTTGCGACTCAGGATTGGCAATAACAGAGAATGACAGTACTGAAATAGTCATGATCAATGAAGATATTTTTAACATGGTAGTCCTTACACTTTCTTAGTCTATATATAGAAACAAGTTATGTGTAATAAAGCAATGATTACCTATGTGACTGAGACTGAATAAATTTCAAGACGATAGCTTATTTATAGACAAAAAAACGCCCAGAACGAATCCGCATTGTTCTGGGCTTAGGGGATGGCTCTAATGAGCCTGCGCTAACTTTAAAAACACCTTCTAAGTTCATTAAGGGAGAAGTAGAAAGTAATATTAAGTGTAGTTAACATATGTAAAAAAACCCAATAAATGATGATTTTTTATACTGCTTATAAAACAACTGTTTGTCTTAAAACGAAGCGTAAAGCTTAAATTTTATACATTGATTGTTGCCAACTTATCCACACCTTATTATTATCACCAGCTGATCAGTTGAGTGTTTTGTACTAAATCTCGAGGTAAGGAGTTTTTAATTTTATTTTTTTGCCATTTTCCAAGCCCTATCGGACAGCCACAAAGGGTTAAAACCACTTCGCCAAGTGCGTTGCTAGGTTCGCTTAAACGAATATCTTTACCTTGAAAGTAGTCATTGGCCTGCTCGTTACTTAGCGCAATTACATTAGCCTTACATTGGCCACCAAATACGGTGGCAAATTCGTGGTTAAGACGCACCCCATTTTTGTGGATCATGCCCAGGTGGATACCAAGTCGCGCGTATTTTATTTTGTTTTCAATGGCGGCAAACTGCTCAGGGAATAGCCACAGTTCTTTATCGCGCTGCATTAGTGAGCCGCTGAGTGATGTCAGGTCAAATTGTTTTTTTAGCTCAGTGTAAAATGCTTGGCTGGATTTTTTGTCAAACGGCTGAAAAGGGAATGCACCTTTTTTTACTTTTTGATTTGGATTATCGCAGCTAGCAAGCTTTTTAAACTTAGCAATAAAAAAGCCTTCGCTGTCGAATGTTTGCGGCCAGACATGCAAATAGCCTTCGCTGGTTGTGGCTCGCTCTGCACCTGCAAACAAATGATCTAATGGTTGTATTTCAAGATGTTCTGTAAACTCAGTGAGAAGATATTCGCACACTTGCTGATTTTCGAGCGGGGTTAAAGTACAGGTTGAATAGACTAATGTACCGCCTGGTTTTAATGCATAGAAAGCGCTTTTTATTAAGTTTTTTTGCACTTTGGCAATATCAATGTTTGACTCAATCGACCAATTCTTTAAGGCATCAGCATCTTTTCGAACCGTACCTTCGCCAGAGCATGGGGCATCGAGTAAAATACTGTCAAAGCATTCATACATATAATCGCCAAAAATAGCCCCATCAAAATGCGACAATGCACAATTGCCAACTCCCATACGCTTTAATGTTGCGCTGAGTACTTTTAAACGAGATGACGACAATTCATTGGCAACCAATACCCCGTGATTATTCATTAATGCTGCTAATTGTGAAGTTTTAGAGCCAGGAGCGGATGCCATGTCGAGCACATGAGTTGCATCAGTTAATGCGTCTTTGAGTGCTATTGGTGGCAGCATCGAACTGGCTTCTTGTACATACATAGCGCCACTTAAATGTAGATCCGTGTTACCCAGTGCCAGAGCTTGCTCTTCATGTTCACTGCGCTCTAACCAAAAACCTTCGCTACACCATGGGATTGGGCTTAATGTCCAGCCTCTATCAAGGGCATACTGCTGAAAATCCTCAACCGACATTTTAAGCGTATTGACACGTACAGATTTACGAAGCGGTCTGCGACAGGCATTGAGAAAGTCATCCAATGTTAGGTGTGCAGGTAAATAGGTCTTTACGTCATCTATAAAATGCTGGGGAATATAGGTATTGGCGTCCAAGGTCGTGCTCACAGAGAATTTTAAAGTTGTATTCTAGCATTATTAGTGGCTCAGAGCAGTGCCTTAAATAATCTTTTAAAGTATGCAAACCTGTCGACACTTGGTGCATAAATGTGTGTTTTAAGTGTTTTTAAACATTATTTATTATACTTATGTCGACAATAGCCGTTTTAAAACGCAGTTTTTACTGATTTAGGGTTGACACATTTACAGCTAAAGACCATAGTGTATCCGTAAATTGTCGACAATCTTGGAAAGGTGAATAATGACGCAAGATGCTTTTAGTGAAACACCTATTACTACCGCCTCAGATCAGGTATTTGTGGATATGCGTCGAGAAATTGTCGAAGGCAGTATTGTTCAAGGTAGCAAGATATCCGAGCCAGAACTGGCAAAGCGTTATGGTGTAAGCCGTGCAACGCTTCGTGAAGCGCTTAACCGCCTTGAAAGTTGTTATTTAGTTGAGCGTAAAGCGAATGTGGGTTGTCGTGTTGTGGCACTTACAGCTGAACGTTTAATAGAAGTATATCAAGTTCGCAGTGCGCTTGAAGGTTTAGCGTGTCGTTTAGCTGCCGACAATATGGCACCCGATGAAGTACAAAGTTTAAAGCAATTACTTAATCAGCATCTGAAAACACAACGTGTAAAAGAGGGTGAATCTTACTATCAAGAAGCCGGCGATCTGGATTTTCATTATCGCATTATTAAAGGCAGTAAAAACGACCACCTTATTCACTTATTGAGTAACGGACTTTATCAGTTAATTCGTATGTATCGTGTGCAAATGGGTATGGTTGGGCCTCGAGTATCAAAAGCGTTTGATGAGCACTTAGCCATTATTAATGCGATTGAAAACCATGATGGAGAATTAGCTGAGTTATTGATGAAGCGCCATATCAGTGCATCGCAAGCCAATATACAAACGAAGTTTAATTTACATGCCGCGCAAAATGAGCGCGCGGAGCAGTAAAAACGTCATATTAAACCATTAAAAAATATAAGTTGTCATAAAGCAACCCCGTTCAAAGTTAGGAGAATGTAATGTCAGCAGGATTAAAATTTAAACAGGCGATTGCCAATAATCATCCATTACAAGTCGTCGGCACAATCAACGCTTACACGGCGATGATGGCTGAAAAAATGGGTCATCAAGCAATTTACCTTTCAGGTGCAGGTGTCGCGAATGCTTCATTTGGTATGCCTGATTTGGGGATGACCAGTCTTGATAATGTTTTGGAAGATATTCGCCGCATCACAGGTGCCAGCGATTTACCATTACTTGTTGATGCCGATACTGGTTGGGGTGGAGCATTTAATATTGCTCGCACAGTCAAAGAGATGACCAAAGCCGGCGCGGCGGGGTTTCATATTGAAGACCAAGTAGCGCAAAAGCGGTGCGGCCATCGCCCGAATAAAGAAATTGTCTCGCAAAGCGAGATGGTTGACCGTATTAAAGCAGCTGTTGATGCTAAAACTGACAGTGACTTTTACATTATGGCGCGTACTGATGCGTTTCAAAAAGAAGGCTTAAATGCCGCGATTGAACGTGCAGCAGCCTGTGTTGAAGCCGGCGCCGATGCGATTTTTGCAGAAGCCGTACACGATCTTGCCGACTATCAAGCCTTTACCAAAGCGATTAATGTGCCTATTTTGGCCAACATTACTGAGTTTGGCCAAACGCCAATTTATACTAAAGAGCAACTAAGTGATGTAGGCGTAGAAATGGTGCTTTACCCACTCAGCGCGTTCAGAGCAATGAATAAAGCGGCACTTAACGTCTATTCAGCAATTTTAAATGAAGGCTCTCAACAGAGCCAAATTGAAAATATGCAAACACGTGCTGAGCTTTATGACTTTTTAGATTATCACTCGTATGAAAATACACTCGATAACCTTTTTTCAGCAAAATCTGATAAATAATAATAAATTCAACAGGAGACACATCATGGTAGATAAAGCATTAGGCGGCGCAGGACTTCGCGGACAAGTAGCAGGCCAAACAGCACTTTGTACAGTAGGGCAAACCGGTTCAGGCTTAACGTATTGTGGTTACGACATTGCAGAGCTTGCTGAAAAAGCGCAGTTTGAAGAAGTATCTTTCCTACTTTCGCGCGGTGAATTACCGACCTCTGCAGAGCTTAGCGAATACAAAGCTAAACTAAAAAGTTTACGTGGTTTACCACCGGCACTGAAAACTGTACTTGAAAACATTCCAAAAGACGCGCACCCAATGGATGTCATGCGTACAGGTTGCTCTATGCTAGGTAACCTTGAAATGGAGCATGACTTTAGTCAGGCTAATGATGCCATTGACCGTATGGTTGCGGTATTCCCAAGCATTATTTGTTACTGGTATCGTTTTACTCACGACGGTGTGCGTATTGAAACACAAACTGATGATGACTCAGTTGGCGCGCATTTTTTAACGCTACTACATGATAAAGCGCCATCAGAGTTATTTGCTCAAGTGATGAATGTATCGCTGATTTTATATGCAGAGCATGAATTTAATGCTTCAACCTTTACTGGTCGCGTTTGTGCATCGACATTATCTGACATTCACTCTTGTGTAACAGGTGCCATTGGCACGTTACGTGGCCCATTACATGGCGGCGCGAATGAAGCGGCAATGGATATGATTGAAGGCTTTAAAGATGCAGACCATGCAGAGCAAGAAATCATGGGCATGCTGGAGCGTAAAGATAAAATTATGGGCTTTGGTCACGCAATCTATCGCGAATCAGATCCACGTAATGTGATCATTAAAAAGTGGTCTGAAAAACTCGCTGCAGAGCTAGGCGACGAGGTACTTTATCCAGTATCAGTGCGCTGTGAAGAAATTATGTGGCGTGAGAAGAAGTTATTTTGTAACGCAGACTTTTTCCATGCATCGGCGTATCACTTTATGGGCATTCCAACTAAGTTATTCACCCCTATTTTTGTTATGAGCCGTGTAACAGGCTGGACCGCACACGTAAAAGAGCAACGCGCTAATAACCGTATTATTCGCCCAAGTGCAGATTACACTGGGCCAGAAGCGCGTAGTTATACGCCAATCGAATCACGTTAAGACTATTAAAGGTGGGCGAAAATACGCTCACCTTTTATTTTTTGCACATTGCCACTAGCGCATAGTTTTTAAGGCCTCTTTTTTCATACATCCCTTAAACACGCTATACGTGTGCGACCACCGTCATCAAATTAGCGAGTCTTGTAATGACTATCATAAACAATACTAAATACAGAAAACCCTTACCTAACTCTAATGTCGATTATTTTGACACCCAAGCTGCAATTGATGAAATTAAGGCTGGTGCGTACGCAGCCTTACCCTATACATCACGTGTTTTAGCAGAGAATTTAGTACGCCGCTGTGAGCCGCAAATGCTAACCGCAGCACTGTCGCAGCTTATCGAACGCAAACAAGATTTAGATTTCCCTTGGTATCCCGCGCGCGTAGTCTGTCACGATATTTTGGGACAAACAGCGCTGGTTGATTTAGCTGGCTTGCGTGATGCCATTGCAGCCAAAGGCGGCGATCCAGCTAAAGTTAACCCAGTAGTACCAACACAGCTGATTGTTGATCACTCATTAGCCGTTGAATACGCAGGGTTTGATCCTGATGCATTTGAAAAAAACCGCGCTATTGAAGATAGACGCAACGATGACCGTTTCCACTTTATTAATTGGACCAAAACTGCGTTTAAAAATATTGATGTGATCCCACCTGGTAACGGCATTATGCATCAAATCAACCTTGAGAAAATGTCGCCGGTGATCCAAAGCCGCGATGGGATTGCTTTTCCTGATACCTTAGTCGGTACTGATAGCCACACACCGCATGTTGATGCGTTAGGTGTCATTGCAGTAGGTGTTGGCGGCCTTGAAGCCGAAAGCGTGATGCTTGGCCGCGCCTCTTATATGCGTTTGCCTGATATTATTGGTGTTGAACTCAGTGGCAAACGTCAACCGGGTATTACAGCAACGGATATCGTGCTTGCGATCACTGAGTTTTTACGTGGCCAGCGTGTCGTATCAAGCTATTTAGAGTTTTATGGTGAAGGCGCAGATGCATTGACATTAGGCGATCGCGCTACTATCTCAAATATGACACCAGAATTTGGTGCCACCGCAGCGATGTTTTATATCGACCAGATGACCATTGATTACTTACGCCTAACAGGACGTGAAGAAGAGCAAATTGCCTTAGTTGAAAATTACGCAAAAACTACCGGTCTGTGGAGCGACAGCCTAAAAACAGCGCAGTACGATCGGGTATTAAAATTTGATCTATCAAGCGTTGGCCGCAATATTGCTGGACCGTCAAATCCGCATCGCCGTGTTTCAACCAGTGATTTGGCAGTGCAGGGGATCTCTGGGGTTGTTGAAAATGAAGATGGTTTAATGCCGGACGGTGCCTGTATTATTGCTGCTATCACTAGTTGTACGAATACCAGTAATCCACGTAACGTCATTGCAGCTGGTCTTATTGCGCGTAATGCAAATGCGAAGGGCTTAACTCGCAAGCCATGGGTTAAAACCTCATTAGCACCGGGTTCAAAAACAGTGCAATCGTATCTTGAAGATGCCAAATTACTGTCAGAATTAGAGCAACTTGGTTTTGGTATTGTTGGCTTTGCGTGCACTACCTGCAACGGTATGAGTGGCGCGCTTGATCCCGTTATTCAACAAGAAGTGATTGATCGCGACCTATACGCCACGGCAGTGCTCTCTGGTAATCGTAATTTTGATGGCCGTATTCACCCATACGCTAAGCAAGCATTTTTAGCGTCTCCGCCATTAGTAGTTGCCTATGCCATTGCAGGAACTATTCGTTTTGATATTGAAAAAGACGTACTCGGACAAGACCTGCAGGGCAATGACGTAACCTTAAAAGATATTTGGCCATCAGATGAAGAGATTGATGCAGTGATTAAACAAAGCGTAAAACCTGAGCAGTATAAGAAGGTTTACGAGCCGATGTTTAATTTAACCGTTGATTACGGTGAAGATAACGACCCACTTTACGATTGGCGCCCACAAAGTACTTATATTCGCCGCCCGCCATATTGGGAAGGCGCACTCGCTGGTGAGCGTACCATGAAAGGTATGCGCGCATTAGCGGTACTTGGCGATAACATCACAACTGATCATTTATCACCGTCAAATGCAATTATGGCCAGTAGTGCAGCAGGTGAGTACTTAACGCATATGGGTGTGCCAGAAGAAGACTTTAACTCGTATGCAACGCACCGCGGCGACCATTTAACTGCACAACGTGCAACCTTTGCTAATCCTAAATTACTTAATGAAATGGTGATTGAAAATGGCGAAGTGAAACAAGGCTCATATGCCCGTATTGAGCCTGAGGGCACAGTTACTCGGATGTGGGAAGCAATCGAAACCTATATGCAGCGCAAACAACCATTAATTATTGTTGCAGGAGCTGACTATGGCCAAGGTTCTTCTCGTGATTGGGCAGCCAAAGGCGTGCGTTTAGCAGGCGTTGAAGTTATTGCTGCAGAAGGTTTTGAGCGTATACACCGTACTAACTTAATTGGTATGGGGGTATTACCGCTGGAATTTAAAGCGGGCACCACCCGTAAAACGCTTAAGCTAGATGGTAGTGAAAGTTACGATGTAACTGGTGAATTAACACCAGGTGCGAGCGTTAATTTAACGATTACCCGCACTGATGGTGAAGTATTAAATGTGCCAACAAAGTGCCGTATTGATACTCAAGAAGAACTATCCATTTATGCTGCAGGTGGCGTATTACAACGCTTTGCTCAAGACTTTTTAGAAGCCACGCAAAGTGTATAAGGAAAACAGCTATGACATTTAAACCACAAATTAAAGTACCTGCCACCTACATGCGCGGTGGCACTAGTAAAGGGGTATTCTTTAATCTCAGCGATTTACCAGAGGCTGCACAAGTGGCAGGTTCTGTGCGAGATAATTTATTGCTGCGAGTGATTGGTAGCCCAGATCCATATGGCAAACAAACCGATGGTATGGGGGGGGCTACTTCTAGTACCAGTAAAACCGTTATTTTAAGTAAAAGTGAGCAAGCTGATCACGATGTTGATTACTTATTTGGCCAAGTTGCTATTGATAAAGCGTTTATTGATTGGAGCGGAAACTGCGGCAATTTAACTTCTGCAGTTGGCGCATTTGCAATTAGTAATGGTCTTGTTGATGCTAGCCGTATTCCAGAAAACGGTGTGGCTATAGTGCGAGTTTGGCAAGCTAATATTAAAAAAAGCATTTTAGTGCATGTGCCAATGACCAACGGTGAAGTACAAGAAACGGGTGACTTTGAACTCGACGGGGTGACATTTCCCGCCGCTGAGGTGAAATTAGAGTTCATTGAGCCAGCGGATGGCGATGGAGCGCTATTTCCAACAGGCAATGTGGTCGATGAACTAGCAGTCCCTGAGTTTGGTGTACTTAGAGCCACTATGATCAACGCGGGTATCCCTACTATTTTTGTTAATGCAGCAGATATCGGCTATACCGGCACTGAACTTCAAGATGATATAAATAATGACGAACAAGCATTAGCTAAGCTTGAGTCTATTAGAGCGCATGGGGCAGTTAAAATGGGCTTGATCGCTCATATTAGTGAGGCGGCAGCGCGTCAACATACACCAAAAGTGGCATTTATTAATAAACCAATGACATACCTAGCTTCAAGCGGTAAAGAAATTCACAGTGATAATATCAACCTACTGGTACGTGCCATGTCGATGGGGAAACTTCATCATGCCATGATGGGTACTGCCGCTGTTGCAATCGGCACCGCAGCTGCGATAGCAGGATCGCTCGTTAATCTTGCAGCTGGTGGCGGTCAGTTGAGCGAAGTTAATTTTGGCCATCCGTCAGGTACATTAACTGTAGGCGCGCAAGCGATACTTCAAAACGGTAAGTGGCAGGTTACCAAGGCCAGTATGAGTCGCAGTGCTCGTGTGCTAATGGAAGGCGTTGTCCGAGTACCTGAGGCGAATTAATTAATGTAATAAAACGAAAAGTGACTGCTAAGTTACTTTTCCTCTCTTATTTATGTGAATGAATGTAAATGGATTTGCGTGATTTTACATCTTTAGGTTAACATTTCATCTCTTATCTGTTCCCCAATCAATTAAAAAACAAATGAAAAATAATTAAAGACTTGTTTTTAAATGTTTTTATTTTTTATTTTCTTACTGGATATATAAATTCTTTGAGCCTGTCAGTTGATTATTTACAGGTGTAATTAAAATTACATTTTTCCATAAATTGTCATATATTGGTGGTAAGTTGATAACATGTAATAACAAAGTAGCTTATTGCGTTAACTTGATACGGTTTGATACATAATTTTAACTTAAATGACTGTTGATATTAATATAGGCTACGATTTCAGTAATGCTATTTGCTAACAAGCACTCAAGGAGATTTTCATGGCGAAAAGAATAATTAAATTTACCCCAATTGCAGCCTCGGTTGCATTGACTCTCGGCCTAACTGGTTGTGGTTCAGATAATGATAATAACTATAACAAGCCTGACCCAGTTACAGTATATAAAGGCGAAGTCAGCACTAATTTTAATACCCAAGTATCTGGGAAAGCGGTAAAAGGTTCGTTAAAAAATGCTGTAGTGACAGTATCTACAGTCGATGACTCGGGTGAACCTGTTCCCGTTGCGTATCGTTTAGAGGCTGCGTCTGATGCAAGCTATACTGCAGAATCGACGACTTCTCAAGCTGATGCTGATGCCAAAGCACAGGCAATGGTTGCGGCAGCTAATCCAACTGAGACAATGACATCAATCACGGGTGCCTATAATATTTACCTTGAAGACGGCTTTACGGGAGCACTTTATATTACGGTGAGTACGTCGAAAGAAGATGATGACAGTATGGTTAAATGTGATTCATTTACTGGTTGTGGCAGCTATGATGAAGCCCCAGCAGCATCTGAAGACGCTGGGATGATAAATAATGGTGATACTGCGATTGATTTTGGCGAATGGTACAAAGACGATCTTGAACTACAGGTTGTTAAGTTTATTAAAGCGCCAGTAGCGCCTGCAAGTGCTCGTGGTATTAATTTTGCGGAAGGTGATGGGAGTGGTGCACAGCAGTACTTTGCTAATGTGACTCTTTATACAAGTATTGCAGCAAAAATATTGTTAGATGGCGCTAAAGATGGTTCAACAGTCTCCGATGAAGCAGTTGCAGCGGCAAGTTTAAAAACATTAATTCAAATATTAGGCCCTGATACCGCAATTAAAGCAGCTTCTTTACTTGGTGATATTTCTCTTGGTGGTGCGGTTGACTTCAGTGATATTGGCGAAGGTGATTCACTGGATGCAGGTACTTTGGCATTAGTTCAAACTGCCGTTTCATTGCAGTCTGTTGCTGGGGCGGGTGCCAATGGCTCATTAAAAGACCTGATTGCAAGTTTGTCTGCCGCGGTTAAAGAAGGCAAAGTAAGCAACAGTGACAATGAAATTGTCCAAAAGATTGCAGCTGAACTACAAAAAGCCGTTGAGAATACTAGCCTTATTTTTGCCGCAGTAGTAACAGGTGAAGGCATTGATGAAGCATTTACTAAAGTTGCTGAAAACTTAGGTATTACCGATCCTGATGAGATTGCAAAACTCAAAGATAAAGCCACTAAAGCTGTTGAAGATGTGCAAGCAAAAGCAAAAGAAAAAGGCTTAGATAAAGATTTAAATGAAACCGCAAAAGAAGTAAAAAAAGCATTAGAGAAGATTGGCTGTGAAGATAACTGTGATGCTGGTGATGACTTTGTAGCTAAAGTAGCTGCAGAATTAGAATCACAAATAACAACTATCACTAGCGCATTAGCAACTGCTACAACTTCCGTTTCTAAGGGCGTGACTGAACTCAATACAGTTAAAGAATTGGGGGATGCAGGTTTAGATACAACGGATAAAGTACTCGCTTATAGTTCAGCAGTATTCACTTTATCGGGTAATAAAGTAGCGTATAGCCAGTTGCAAGTAGAGCTTTCTGCTGCGCTTAATTCAGCCACTTCAATTGCCAGCACTGCCGCAGGTTTAGGGGATGAATATCAGCAACTAACAGATAAATCAGATGTGTTAGTCAATGCCATAACAGCACAACTTTCTGCCGTTGTTACGTTAATTAAAGGTATTGCAGAAGAAGAAGCACGTTCTAATGAGGCTGTAGCAGCATTTGAATTAGCACTAGATGTTGCCAAAAATAATGCTAGTGTTGCCAATGCCTCACTAGGTTCAGCTGATTCAGCTGCAATGGTTGCTCAAGCCGATTTATCGACGGCTATGATGGCTGTTGATGCAGCAATGCTTGATACAAAAGAAAATGCTGTAGCTGCTCTTGCATCGGCACAATCTGCAATTATCCAGGCTATGGCTCTTAGTACTAAAGCAAATGAACTTGCCAGTGCTGCTGACCAAGCTGAAACTGCTGCTGCATCGTTAGCGGCGATTGCTTCCGAAGAAATTGATAAAACAATGGCCGCTGAATTATCAGCAGCTGCAAAATTAAGTACTGCGTTTGCAACTGAACTTGCAGATAAAGCCGCTACTGCTCTTACAACAGCTACAACTCTTGAAACAAATGCTAAATCCACAATTGCTAAGTTTGAGCTGTTAGTTAAGGTAAAAGCAGGAACAGAACAAGCGCGTAGTGCTACGCTTATAACTAAAACTGGTGGCCAAGCTTTATTTGATATTTCAGAAGTAATCTACGACGTATTGACTGAAGCATGGGATTATGGCGATGAAGGAGTTGATGTGGTTTCAACTCGCTATCCAGCTTGGACTTATAGTTTTGATAAAGATGATTTAGAGCTGGATCTTATGAATACAGTAACAGGCGAAAAGGTTACTGTGAATGGCTCCATCAACAACAAAGCACTTATTTTTGCTTTTGGTGGTATGATAAAAAGCGAAGATGGTGCGGTTATTAAAATCGAAACACTAGCTAACATGAGTGATGCTTTAGAAGATTGTGTTGATGCTTACTATGGCGTAATCTCAACAGAGCAATCTGACTCATGTTTAGCAATTGACTTTGAGGAAGAAGTTAACTCAGATACGGCGATTGATGGAACTGTATTGGCTGTAAATGGTTGGAGCAGAGTCGAAATAATTGATGGTGATTCTGGTTTTGTGGGGACACTTTCATTAGCAGGAACCGACTCTTCTAGTATAGCTGCAATTACGGCTTCAGGATTAACTTCAGGCCTTAACTTTACCGCAACTATTTCTATTGATGGTAACTATCAAGAAGACCTTTACGGATTAGAAATTCAATTACATAATGGGTTTGGTTACGAGTTGTTCATTGGCGCTCGAGATGGTGAAGATTTCTCTGGGTCTGTTAATGCTAATTTCAATAATATGATTACGGAATTCGGACAGGTTACAGAAATAACAAATGGTATATCTGTTAAATATTATGATGGCGAAGTCATCGATTACACAGATATTACTTTCTTAGATTCGTCTAAGTAAAAGTAACTTTAAGAGGGAGAGTACTCTCCCTCTTAGCTAAAATAATAACAAGTGAAATAAGTATGAAAAAAAAAATTCTCACGTTAGGATTTTCCGCTTTTTTAATTACCCCTATTAGTTACGCTGCAGAGCAGTTTCAAGTCTTTACCACATTCGATTCAGAAGTGTACACAGAGACCCAACCAGTTAAAGCATTTATAGATGATTTTGATGCTCCATTAACATCCGGTGATAGCGCCTTTACTTATAATGTTTTTGAGTTTGGTGTTGGCTATGGAAATTTTAAAGTCGGTTATCAAAGCCGCTTTGATTATGTTTTAAGCTTTGATGCGGATACCGCGCGTTATTTGCATACTGAAAAAAATGACCTGCCTTTTGAAGATAGAAATTATGTTTATTACCTAGACGGTAAGCAATCAACCACCAATGGGTTGTTTGTTTCATATGATTTCAAATTTTTAGACTCTGACGCATTAACAATAACGCCTAAATTAACGGTTTTTGCTAGTACGCATTTTCAAGATCTGAAAGTCGAAGGCACAGTCTATAGTGATGAGATCCAAGGCGCATTAACAGTCGACTCTTATTTTTCGAAAGATATTTTATTTAAGCGATTTACTCCAGATGAGAACCCATCCGGCTTAGGGTACAGCGTTGATTTAGCGGTTAATTGGAAAATAAACCATGATTTAAGCGTTGGGCTACTTGCACAAGACTTACTGTATGAAACTGAGTATGAAAAAAGCGGTTTTGCAAATGGTTATACAACAGAGGTCCCGTTTACTGAAAACGATGATGGGGATATTGTCACTGAGCCAACAGTACGCTTAGCAACGTCTGAGTATGGCAACGAAGTCACGCATAAATTTGATATGCCGGTGCGTATCAAAGTTTATGCAGATTATCGCATTAACGATTTGTTTTCTAGTGAGCTGATGGTTAAACAATTTGATCAAGATACGTTTTCTCAATTAAAAGCACGCATGCACTTTTGGAATCATTGGGCAGTAATTGGTGGTTATGAAATAAAAAGTGAAGCATTTTTGCTTGGTATTGAGAACGATTATTTTGGTTTCAATATACAGACTGATAATCTCGATATTGATAAAGCGTATTATGCCAATGTAAATTGGTACCTGAAGTTAGCGTTTTAAGGACTTGTGATGTTTAAAAAACTTATATCAGTTAGTTTACTTATGTCATTAGTTGGTTGTGGTGGCTCATCAGATAATGGCACAGCAGACACTTTACCGGCCATGCTGGAAACGTCTTCTACGGTAAGCTTTTATATTGCTCCTTGGCAATCCACTGCGGGTACATTAACGATCATAAATGATAACACGGGCTCTATAGAAAATATTGACGTTGCAGATATTAACGATGTTACTTTATCAGCCACAACTTTAAATTTTCATCATGTTGAATTTACCTCAAATGCAACGACGTTAACATGTCCAAGTTTTGCAGGTTGTGGTCGCACAGTGAGAAATAATCCGAATGATGGGAATGCCAATCGTCGTATTGATTATCAAGAAGTGATGGATATGACATTAAGTTACCGTGCTGATTTTTTTGCAGCTCCGGGCGAAAATAAGGTCTATTTATCACCGATCAGCTCAGTGATTAGCGACAATAACTTAGACATAAGCATAACCACGCAGAGCTTGAGTGCGACACCTTTTTATCACCTTACTCACAGCCAACTAAATGACAACCTTGAAACCGAGCTGCTTACTAATGCACTGACTTTTGGTGTGATCTTAAAAAGAGCTGCGGATATCGAGGCGAGCTTAAATACAGCCAATAATACGGTGGTAGAACAACAGGCCCAGTTAGCAAGTTTGCCACTTTATCGTACTTTTGCAGATCGCTATGTGTCAGAGAATTTACTTAATGAAGATGGTAATCAATTATTGCAATCCGTCGTTGGAGAGGTCAAACAACAGCTCATTATGATTGGGAGTGCTAGCAATATTTCGCCACAAGAACGAGATGAAGAGCAATTACACTCTCGTGAGTTACTCGAAGATGTGCGTAATATAATAGGTGTGGCACGCTTACAAGAGCAAACGTACAGTGATGAGCTCAAACAAAAGCTGACTGAATTTGAAACAATATTAGGCGAAGACTCGCAACAAGCTATTATCGTTTTAGGGAATGTGCTTTATGACGTGCTCTATAATTTTTCGCCATTAAATAATACCGACGCAGGAGTTTATAATTTACAGGGACTGACAATAAACTACCAACAATCCCCTTATTCTTGGGCTATTAGTGGCCAGTATGATGATCATGACGTACAACTAGATTTGAATATTCCACAATGGCAAGTAAGTGGACTGTTGGGTAATAAAGTCTCCGGTATTATGAGTGCTAAAGTGATAGGCCAAGATACTCAACTAAACGCCGATGTGAGTGATTTAGTGCTGTCGTTTGATGGTACTGACGATCCATTTTCAAATGATCAAAGTGAAACAACCGGGCAGCTGAATATAGAGACAACGGTATCATTAGAAAACGCCAATAGCGGTGTGTTAACAGGTGACATAAAGCTAAACGCCGATCGCTTCGTTACTCCTTTTGAAGAGCTTGTGACAGTGGTATCTGGTTTTGACTTTAAGGGTCAGCTTGTTAGTGAAAATCAAACGACACAGTTTAACTTACAAGCAATCGAAGCAACGCCATTTATAAATGAAGCTACACAGAATCTTGCATTTGCTGTGCAATTGATAACGCCATTAAATGGCGCACCGGATTTTCAGTTTGCTTATGTTGGTCGTTTGAATCGTTTAGCTGATATTACCAATGCAGAGATTGCCTTACGGCTAAAGAATAGAGCACTTGAAATTAACTTACGTACAGTAGGCAATAATATTAATGCTGTGATCCACGGTGCTCAAGGTCGCTGGTTAGATGTTAAGCAAAAAGGTCGCAACTACAGTGGTGGATTATATTTTGGCGATACACAAATCGCAGATGTAACAGCGGTAAGAGGGGTGCCTGGTATATTATTTCCTGATGGGACATTTGAGTCGTTGTTTTAGTAGTATAAAGGCGCTTATTTGCTAATATTTAAGCGCTTTACTATTATCGGCTACACTGTTGCTTATTTTTTTCGATATAGGCTAAAAGTGTTCTTTGCTCTTTCATTTTACTTATCTCGTTATTGAGATCGGCTAAAATTTCCTGCCACTGTGGATTTGCTTTACTTACCATGTAATACAATGGTTTGTAAGCGAGAGCAGGGGATAATGGAACCAGAGCGTTTTTCATTTGTTGCTTTTCTTTTGCTGAAGCGACAGATTTTTCAATACTGGCAATTAACACATCATAATCGGCTACAATCAGGTTGACTCTCAGGCTCATTAGTAAATGAATTAGCTGATACTCATTATTGGCAATAATGGTATTAATTTTTTTTGAATCAATCAGCTCATCGAGTTCAGGGGTGTTTTTATATGATCGGACCACACCAATAATTTGATCTTTTATTGACTCTAAACTGCCGTTATAGTTTGAGTTATTACCTCTGAGTGCGATCAGTGACAAATTACCACCAGGAACTGCTGAGGATAAAGCCAGTAAATCATTGCGTGTTTTACTCGGCCTATTATCTGACATAATGGCATCATCAATAAAATACTCGGGAAATAAAATATCCGCTTTTCCTAACTCGGCTGCTCTAACCGCTCTCGCCCATGGAAAAAATTCAATATGCACACCATAGCCTTTTTGCAGCAACAGTTTAACGGTTAATTGAAACAGCCAGCCATTGTTGCACAATGATTCATCGATATAAGGAGCCCAATTTAACGTGACTAGTTTTAAAAGCCTTTTGCCACCAATGTTATAGGCATAACCATATTCATATCGTACTGCTGGCGCAATGATTGTTTGCTTACCCACTTGGTAACTAACAGGGGTCATAGTTGCCTGTGTGAACCCGCAAAATAACAATAAAAAGACTAAGTACTTTTTCATTTATTTGATAAGTTTTCGTAATTATTACTAAAGCTTAGTCGCATATATGCATTTAACAACTTAAAAAGACGATAACTAAAATGCATTGGCAATGTTTATCGTTGCAGCCGTTTGAAAAGGAACGGGTAAATGATGGCATGTTTTTTATGTGTTTTTATTGGCAAGGTAAGGAGTAACAGCAGCTATCAGCGCCTACACAAAAGTTACTTGGCTTGCTTAAAAATACGTTAGATGCAAGAATAAAGACGATAATTTATTCATTCTACATAAGGAACAATGTTTTGCGTTTAACGCCGCCCTAAGTTATTCCTCCCCTAAATCACCGCTGCGTGATACCTATATACCAAACATTGGTAGGCATTTATGTGCCGTTTTAATAAATAAAAAAACATTAATGAAAATGCGGTTGTCATCGTTTAGTAAAGCATTGTCGGTGTTTTATTGACTGCTGTATGCGCGTTAATGTTAACTACATGACAAGGTTTTTTATGTTAGAAAAAATAAAACGAGATTGGCTTTTTAACATCCGAGGGGACTTATTAGCAGGTACTGTGGTGGCGCTTGCGCTAATACCAGAAGCGATTGCTTTTTCTATTATAGCGGGCGTGGATCCTAAAGTCGGTTTGTATGCTTCATTTTGTATTGCCGTGGTTATTTCGATAGTGGGTGGACGACCAGGGATGATTTCTGCTGCTACTGGCGCTATGGCTTTACTGATGGTTACCTTAGTTAAAGAGCATGGTTTAGAATACCTTTTGGCGGCGACATTACTCACCGGTGTGATACAAATTATTGCAGGCTATTTAAAACTGGGGAGTTTAATGCGCTTTGTGTCTCGCTCCGTGGTTACAGGCTTTGTAAATGCGTTGGCAATTCTTATCTTTATGGCACAGCTGCCGGAGCTGACGAATGTAACATGGCATGTCTATGCGATGACGGCTGCGGGTCTTGGGATCATTTATTTATTCCCTTACTTACCGGTGATAGGCAGAACAATTCCATCACCACTAGTGTGTATCGTGGTTTTAACTTTGGTTGCAATGTTGGTAGGACTTGAGATTCGAACTGTTGGCGATATGGGCCAGTTACCAGATACCTTACCAATATTTTTATGGCCTGATGTGCCTTTTAACCTCGACACACTGCTAATAATTCTTCCTTATTCATTTGGCCTTGCTGTCGTTGGTTTATTGGAGTCGATGATGACAGCGACAATTGTTGACGACTTAACCGATACCGCTAGTGATAAAAATCGTGAATGTAAAGGTCAAGGGATCGCGAACATAGGTTCAGGTTTAATGGGAGGAATGGCCGGCTGTGCGATGATTGGCCAGTCGATCATTAATGTAAAATCAGGGGGCCGTGGCCGCTTATCAAGTTTTACCGCGGGTACTTTTCTGCTACTTATGGTGGTGTTTTTAGATGAATGGCTAAAGCAAATCCCAATGGCGGCATTGGTTGCCGTGATGATAATGGTGTCGATAGGCACCTTTTCTTGGAGTTCACTGCGAGATTTAAAGAAAAACCCATTATCAAGTAACATCGTAATGGTTGCCACGGTCGTTGTTGTTGTCGCAACGCATAACTTGGCCATGGGAGTATTGGTCGGTGTGCTATTGGCGACACTATTCTTCGCCAATAAAATTGGTCGTTTTATGGTTGTAAAGCCAGCGCAATCATCTGCTAATGAACGAGTATATCAGGTTGTTGGACAGGTGTTTTTTGCATCCTCAGAGCAGTTTCTTGAGTCGTTTGACTTTAAAGAGGTCGTTGCTAAAGTAGTGATTGACTTAACCCATTCGCATTTTTGGGATATTACGGCAGTGTCGTCGCTTGATAAAGTTGTGATTAAATTTAGACGCGAAGGTGCAGAGGTCGAGATTATTGGTATGAGCGACGCGACAGCAACGATTGTTGACAAATTTGGCGTTCACAATGACCCTGAAGAAGTTGAAAAACTCATGGCAGGCCATTAAGGAGAACACAATGAATAAAATTATTACTTGTATAGATGGCTCAGTTTACACAGATGATGTGTGTAAGGCGGGGATTTGGGCGGCCAAGAAACTTAATAAATCGATGCTATTTTTGCATGCCATAGAAAAACAAAACGCTGCTGTGATTGACGACTTAAGTGGCATAATTGGTTTTGGTGCAACTACATCATTATTATCAGAGATGGCGACACTGGATGAGCAACGCAGTAAATTAGCATTGCAAATAGGCAAAGAAATGTTAGATCACGCGAGTGTATTTGCTAGCCAACAAGGGTGTAAGTCAATTGAAAGTAAGCAGCGCCATAGCGGTATTGTTGAGGCAATTTGCGACCTTGAAGATGCAGCGCGACTGATTGTTATTGGCCGAAGCGGTAAAACTCACGAACAGAATTTTAAAGCTATTGGGTCGCATATTGAGCAGGTTATTCGCCATGTTCATACACCTATTTTAATTGCCAATCGTCACTTTAGTGAGCCGAACAACTTTATGCTTGCTTATGATGGACGAGAAACAGCAGATAAAATGGTTAAACAGATTATTGCTGGTGGCTTGTTGCATCATTTAACGTGTCATTTAGTGACTGTAGAAAATGGCAAACATGATTTGTTGGAAAAATTTAAACGCACCGAAGCGTTGCTTATTGAAAGTGGTTTTGAAGTCAAATCAAGTATTTTAGAAGGTAATATTTTTAGTTCTTTAATGGCATATAAAGCTAAAAATGAAATAGAAATGCTGGTGATGGGGGCCTTTTCGCATTCAAAAATAGCACATGCTTTTTTGGGCAGTAATACCCTAAAAATGATAGAAAACACCCAACTGCCGCTGGTGATTTTGCGTTAATTTTAGGTGAGTCAAAACGCAGTTTAATTATGCTTACACTGCGGTTTGGCTTTACTGATTAAACGATTGCTTTGTCCCAATATGGCGGCGTACCATAGTATCCGTTAATAAAATCAATAAAACACCTGATTTTATGTGGTAGTAATTTTCGGTGGGCATAAACAACATATAAACCAACAGTTCCCGTTGCAAATTGAGGTAAAACTTCGATCAACTTGCCACTATTAATGGCTTCACTGGCGATAAATGTAGGCTGTAATGCTATCCCTGCACCGGCGATAGCACAATCAACTAATACATCCCCATTATTACTTTGAAACTCGCTACTACGTTGCGTGTTTTTTACCCGTAACCACTGATATATTTCGTCTTTAGTATCCATTTCTGTATAGCTATAATGCAAGTATCGGTGGTTTTTTAGATCTTCAGGTTTTTCAGGAGTACCATGTTTTTCAAGGTAGTCAGGTGAGGCACATAAAATTAATCTAATGGGCGCGACCTGCTTGGCAATCAAAGACGAACTTTTGAGTCGACCAATACGCAGTGCTACATCATAACCTTCATCAACAATGTCAACTTTGCGGTCGTTCAGTTGCAAATCAACATTAACAAAAGGGTAATGTGATTGGAACTCAGTCACTAATTTACCCATGTGTTTTAACGCGAACGACACCGGAGCACTTATTCTCAGAGTTCCGGTTGGGTGCTGCTGTAAGCCCCCTAATTGTGAATCCATTTCATCAATGCTTAACAATATCTGTTGCGCATGCTGAAAATAATGAGTGCCAGCTTCAGTGAGGCTCACTTTACGGGTAGTGCGATTAAGTAACCGTACAGCAAGGCGTTCTTCTAGTTTAGAAACGTACTTACTAACCAATTGTGGTGAAAGTTGTAAGGTTGTTGCTGCATTGCTAAAACTACCTTCGATCACCACAGATACAAAGGCCCGCATTGCATCAATTCTATCCATAATTTTTCTCATATTTAAATTGATTAACAACATTTTGTTGTTAATCATTCTTTATTTGTCATCTTACTCCGCCATGACATTGATAGTAAAGTGTACTTATCCCAACAGGGTCTAATTAAAACGTAAATAAATACTTTGCTAAAGAGGAACAAATAATGAAACTAATAAACACGATACTAAAATCAGATGCAGGACTTGCCGCTTTACTACTTCGCGCGCCAATTGGTTTGATTTTAGCTGCACATGGATCACAAAAATTGTTTGCTTGGTTTGGTGGTTATGGTCTGGAAGGAACAGGTCAATGGATGGCGAGTATCGGTATTACTCCAGGTTATTTAATGGCATTACTCGCAGGCAGTGCTGAATTTTTTGGCGGGTTAGCATTATTACTTGGGTTATTGACGCGTCCTGCTGCACTTATTTCAGCATTTATCATGCTAGTGGCTATTTTTTCAGTACATATAGACAATGGCTTGTTTATGGCAAATAACGGCTACGAATATGCACTGACACTGTTTGTAGTACTGATTGCGCTAACATTACAAGGTGGTGGTCGTTTTAGTATTGATAACTTTATAGCGAATAAATTAACGTCTAGGCAGTTACAGTCCAAGCATGTTTAATCACTATTATGAAATGACGTGGATTACGGATAAATCCGCGTCTTAGCTTTGCGTTAGTTTAACTATCAAGGTTTACTTGCTCATGTTAAGTGAGCTTGTTTGGAGTAACTATGAATAATGTAGACATTGCATTTATCTCTCATGGTGGCGGCCCAATGCCACTGTTAAATGAACCAAACCATACACAATTGGTTGCTTATTTAAAATCACTTGCAAGCACGCTAAAAAAACCAAGTGCCATTTTATTAATTAGCGCTCATTGGGAAGAGTCAGTAGCGACTATTACTGCCAATGCAGCACCTGCACAGCACTTAGCAATCGGTAGCGCACTTGAAATTCAGAGATTTATGCAAGTGCAACTGGGTGTTTTTCGGAGATAAGGGGTTTTAATTCGCGTAACTATTTGATGATTAATAGAGTTCAACTTCAAGTTTTCTTAAGATCCAACCTATGAATATTAGATAGGAAGTATTTTTCACAGCTGAATTAGCTCACTATCAATAAGTATTTGAGCATCCGCAATTTTCAACAATGTCAAAATAAAGTCGCAAAGCCAAAAATAAAAGATTAGTTAATTAACTCCAAGCAACAAAGCTGCAATAGACCTCGCTTTGACCCCAATAACGTAAATGCGGACTCTCATTTGATAAATAACAATTTATATAAACATGTCTAATATAATAATTGACTATTGAGCCTGTGCTATATTAAAGTTATTATTATCATGTCAGCGGAAGTTAAAAGGAATTATAATGGCATCATTGATTATGGGTGGAAATACTAATCTTTCCCAATCAATTATAAATATAAAGCACTCTTTACCTACTAGCACAGATGTTTCTGTTTTTTGCTTAAACGGTGAAGGGAAAGTAACTTCAGACGAAGATATGATTTTTTATGGTAACCCTAAAAGCGTCTGTGGAACAATTCATATACAACCTTCTGTGATAACTGTAAATTTAGATCGTGTTCCTCCGAACATAGAAAAATTATCAGTTGTAGCAACACTTGATAAAAAGAACTTTTCTGAAATTCCCAACTTCACACTCGGATGTGAAGATTTTACATGTGAAATAAATACAGCTAGCAGGACTGAGTCAGCCTTAATTCTATTAGAAATTTACAATAGAAATAATAGCTGGAAGGTAAGACTAGTAGCTCAAGGGTTTAACGGCGGTTTAAAACCTCTAGCCGAGCATTATGGCGTTGATATAGAGGATGAACCCGTAGTTGAATCTTTATCATCTAAGATAGCACCTGTAACTACACCGGCACCAAAAGTTAATTTGAGTAAAATTAATTTAACTAAAAGTTCTCCTAAAGTTGATTTAGCCAAAAAGGCTGGCTCATTAGGTCTTATAAAAGTTAATTTAAACTGGGAAAAGGGCAAAAGCGGTTTTTTCAGTTCAGGAATCGATCTCGATCTTGGTGCATATATAGAGCTAAAAAACGGTGACAAGAGCATAATTCAAGCTTTAGGAAATCGTTTTGAATTTAGTCCTTACATTAAGTTATTAGCTGATGACAGAACAGGTGAAAGCTCAAACGGTGAGTGGATACATATAGATGGAAATAGTATTAATAACGTAAAGCGTATTATTATTTTTTCATTCATTTATTCAGGCAGTCCAAATTGGGACAAAGCAAATGCTGTAGTAACGTTACATGTGCCAGACATGCCCCCGATTGAAACCCAACTAAATGAAACGTCAAGTAATACAGGTTTTTGTGCTATCGCAGAGCTAACAGTTGAAAATAATATAGTTGCAGTAGGAAGGCTTAATCGTTTTTTCAAAGGTCATGCTGATTGCGATAAAGCATATGGATGGGGCTTTAAATGGAGTGCAGGAAGTAAATAGCGAACTATAAATTGAGAAGATCTAAGGTCTACAGGTTGATAGAGCTTGCTGTATTACACTCTTAACAGTGAAAGATTTAAAAACATATCAGATTCTGAATTCTTTATTATGAATTTTCTCTTTGCATTTCGCGCTATAAAGGCAATAAACATTAGACTAAAAAGTCTTATTACCTTGCTCTTGTTTAGATAGTTCATTATGGTATTATTTTTTTAAGTAGATACATTAAATCTGTATCGTAAGTGTTTTATTTTTATTCGTTTACATAAATTATAAAGGAGTTTTAAAATGGCAGTATCTTTACAAAAAGGTGGTAATGTTTCTCTAGAGAAAGTTGCTCCAGGGATGACAAATTGTCTATTAGGTCTAGGTTGGGATTCTCGTGCTACAGACGGCGCTGATTTTGACTTAGATGCATCAGTATTTATGCTTAATGCAGAAGGCAAGGTAAAAGCAGATAACGGTTTTATCTTTTTCAATAACCTAGTTTCTGAGTGTAAATCAGTAGAGCATACTGGTGATAACTTAACAGGTGAAGGCGAGGGTGACGATGAATCAGTCAAAGTTAGTCTTAAAGATATCCCTGCAGATATTACCAAAATTGTAGTTGCTGTAACTATTCATGATGCTGAGTCAAGAAAACAAAACTTTGGTCAAGTATCAAACGCATTTATCCGTATTGTTAACTCTTCATCAAATGAAGAAGTTGCACGTTATGACCTGTCTGAAGATTACTCAATTGAAACAGCATTGATCTTTGGTGAGTTATACCGCCATAACAGCGAGTGGAAATTTAAAGCGATTGGTCAAGGTTTTGAAGGTGGTCTTGCACCTTTAGCTCGCCAATACGGCGTATCGGTTTAATACCACACCACATTAGTTAACTAATAAATCAGTTGAAATTAATTATAGTTTCAGCTGATTTTTTTTAATATAAAGGATTTAAAATGGCAATTTCATTACAAAAAGGTCAGAAAATCAGCCTTGAAAAATCTAATGGTTCTACTTTAACAAACATCTGTGTAGGCGTTAACTGGGGAGCTATAGAGAAAAAAGGCTTCTTTGGTAAGAAAATGGTTGCAGTAGATTTAGACGCAAGTTGTGCAGTTTTTGATGCTAATAAAAAATTATTAGACATTGTATACTTTGGAAAACTAGCTTCAACGGGTATTCAGCATTCGGGTGACGACTTAACCGGTGATACTGATGGTGATGATGGACTAGATAACGAAGTTATTAACGTTAACTTGAGCCAATTACCAGCTGCTGCAGAACAAATTGTATTTGTACTTAACTCGTTCAGTGGCGATGATTTTAAAACAATTCCTTTTGCATCAATTCGTTTATACGAAGGTACACCTGGTCGCGTAGATTCAATTCACGCAGTATACGATATTGCGAACGACCCTAAATTTGCGGGTTCTGTTTCTATGATTTTAGGTAAGTTGTATAAGCATAATGGCAACTGGAAATTTTCTGCAATTGGTGAAACAACAAGCGATAAAAAACTTGAGCAAACGATAAAAACAGCTGAAAGTAGTTACCTGTAAAGTATTTATAGATATTAAAGGAGTCATTAATGGCTATTTCCTTACAAAAGGGCGCAAATGTTTCTCTTGAAAAAATTGCACCTGGTATCAGTAAATGTTTAGTCGGACTTGGTTGGGATTCTCGTTCATCAGATGGTGCCGATTTTGATCTAGACGCATCAGCGTTTATGTTGAATGAAAATGGAAAAATCATATCTGATCAACACTTCATTTTTTATGGTGCATTAACTTCTCCTTGCTTATCAATTGAGCATACTGGAGATAATTTAACTGGAGAAGGTGACGGAGATGATGAGTCTATAAAAATTGATTTAGCGGCTGTTCCTAATAACGTTCATAAAATTATTATTGGTGTAACCATTCATGATGCAAACGCCCGTTCTCAAAACTTTGGGCAAGTGTCTAATGCGTTTATACGCGTTGTTAATGAAAAGTCAGATGAAGAAATAATTCGTTATGACTTATCAGAAGATTACTCAACTGAAACAGCGATCATTTTTGGTGAGCTGTACAGACATAATAATGAATGGAAGTTTAGAGCGGTTGGTCAAGGGTATGCAGGTGGTCTGCATGCTATGGCTGTTAATTATGGCGTTAATATTGCCTAGTCGGAGAAATACGTGTTAGATACAATATTACCATTTATATATATTATTTTGTCGTGTTACTTACTGAAGTTTGCGTGCGATACATTTGAGCAGGCAGCAGGGTATTTAGGTCGTAACTTCCCACCTGGGGTTAAAGGGGCGACTGTGAATGCTATTGGTTCTAGCATGCCTGAAATGTGTGTTGTTATTGCTTGTTTATTTTGGTTTAACGACCCATCTCTAGTTATGGTTGCTTTAGGTGTTACAGCTGGTTCTGCTATCTTTAATGGTTGTGTTATACCTGCTTTGTCTATAATTATGGCGAGAGATGGAAATGGTAAATCTGTAGAGCATATTGAACTTAATAAACGCGTTTTATTACGTGATGTTTTTTGGGTTTTAACCGCAGAAATTACACTAATTGTTTGCCTTGGTTTTAATAGTTTTACAGTTTGGATGGCTGTTATATTAAATGTAATTTATTTTCTATATGCAGTTCATTTATATTTTGATGCTAAAAATCACATAAGTGGCGATGATGATGAAGAATATGAGTATGAAGAAATAGAAGATAAAGGTGTTATTGCTAATATTTTAACATTTAACTTTAATGCTTTATTCTTCTCAAACCGTACCTTTACGGCAACAAGTGCTTTAATTGTTATATCATTCGCTATTGCTGTTATTTCGGGGGCTTCTCATATATTAGTTGAAGGTGTTTTAGGCAGCGCAACAGTATTAGGTGTTCCTCAGTTTTTTGCTGGTTTAGTTTTTGGTGCTGCGGCATCATCTGTACCAGACTTAATTTTATCAGTTAAAGATGCTCAAAAAGGTGAATATGAAGATGCAGTTGCTAACCCATTAGCATCTAACACTTTTGATACAACCATTGCATTTGCATTACCATTATTAGCTTGGTTTATAATTAATGGTGTAGATTCTTTACCACTTGTACAAGATGAAAACTTAACAATATTACGTTGGTCTATTGTTGGGGTTACAGTTGCAGTGGCTGCGAGTTTATTATTTAATTATAAGAAAGTGACAAAAACCATAGCGTATTTTTTACTTGCTATGTTTACTTTTTGGGCAGCGAGTATGTACTTCGTTATTCAATAGGTATTAATTTTTTATAAAACGATATAAGCTTGATGTTAATAAAATTATGGGCTTAAATATTAAGCCCATTTATAATTATGGTGCATGAAATTCATTGCTTTTTACTCGCTTTTTCTTTAAGAACTAAAATGTTTAAATAATCATATTTTATCGCGTTTTTCTATTACTATTATTAACCGAATTATTTATTCAACAGATAAAAAATTAGTATTGTTTGTTAAATGCTGGGGTATAAAAATAGACAAAAATATTAGCTGAAAAATACAATTAACTTATCAATACATTAAAAATTTTCAGTTAAACAGGGGGTTAGCAACTGGATTTTTTATAAGCATACTTAAAATATAACTGGAAAATATGAAACATATCTACGACATTAAGGCTGGTATACTCTCGTTAAAAACGGATGAAAAAAGAGCAACATTAGATCGTATTTTGACATTTGCTTGTCGAGAGAATCCTAAGCGTCATTTTATTTTAGTAAACAAATTAATAGGACGTTATACCCCAACTTCGCCAAAGTTAATGAGGCAAACCTATAACCAATTAGCTGAAAAAATCGGAGAGGGATCACAAACCTATGTCGTAAGTTTTGCAGAGGCTGCAACAGGTTTAGGTGCAGGTGTGGCAGATAGTTTAGCTCACACGCAAAATGATGATGTTTACTTTCAACACACCACGAGGCATAAGCTTGATGAAAAGTTATGGTTTACTGTAGATGAAGAACATAGTCACGCAGTTAATCATATGTTTTATCAACCAAGTGAAAACTTGCTAAGCTTTATAGTAAAATCTAAACGACTTGTTATTGTTGATGATGAAATTACAACAGGTCGCACTATTAAGGTATTGCTTTTAAAAATACTTCCGTACTTACCCGATTTAGAAGAAATAGTGGTCACGGCAATTGTCGACCTGATGGGTGAACAAAACTATTTATATGAACTTAATTTAGATATTCCAATTCGTTATGTTTCCTTACTTAAAGCTAATATTAGTTTAGATAAAGATCCTGGTTTTAATCCTCAACTCCCTAAAAAAGTAAACTCAAAGATCTCTAGTGCGCTTTGTGCAAATGATACAGGGCGGTGTGGATTATTAATGCCTTACAAAGAAAAAATAAAGGGCATTGATACATCTCAAAGCACCGTTGTTATTGCCGATGGAGAACATCAGTACATTCCATTTTTATTGGCAGAAAGGCTTGAAAATAAAGGCGTGGAAGTCGTTTTTCAGTCTATTAATCGTTCGCCAATATTACTATGCGATGCGATAGTTAATAAATATAAAATTATAACAGTCGAAAATGATACCGAACATTATCTATATAATTTTTTTCCTGAAAACAAATCAATATTTGTCGTTAGTGAAAAAAATTATGAAGGGTTACTTTTTACTGAACAGGTTAAATACCACGAATGGAAATGCTAGCACAACGTACCTCCAGGCTATTTGTATTTACTGATTTAGACGACTCATTGTTTAAAAACCTAAAAAATACAAAAAGAGATTTATCTTTTGTAGCAACAACGAACAACCAGGGTGAAGCTCAGGGGTATTCTTCGTTGCAGCAACAAAAACTACTTGGTGTTTTTGAAGCCGCAGGTGGCGTATTTATACCAGTTACAGGCAGAAGAACAGATTCGTTTTTAAATTGTAGTTTACCTGTTATTAAAAACACACCGTATGCTGTGGTCTCGCATGGCGCTGTTATATTAGATAAATATCACAGATTGCTAGATGGATGGCATACATTTATTAACGCAGAGTTTAATTTAGCATTTTGGGAAAGTGAGTTAGTAAAAACGTTTAACCATTTACATAATCATTTTACTGCAATAGGTAACACTGTAAAGGTAAGGCTGATTACTGACCAAGGTATTACTGCTTATATTTGTGTTAAAGTTTCACGAAATGATTACAGCGAAAATAAAGCGAAAGATGTTGATTCGTATTTAAAAAGCATACTTGAAGATGACATGTTATTGCACAGTAATAGTCGTAATTTTGCAATACTACCACCTTATGCAAGAAAGGACGTTGCCGTTAGGTATATTAAAAATAAATTGAAGATAGGAGAGCATGATACGGTGTTTAGTATTGGCGACAGTAATAGTGATTTACCTTTTATGAAAGAGTCTGATTTTTTAATTGTTCCCAACGGTTCGCAAATTTTAGATAGGGAACTAAATCAATGAAAACACCACTAATTGGTAGTTATCCAGAGCATGATTGCATATTCTTATTAAAAAAAATAAAACCAGAATTTCATTCTATCGAAGATAAAGAAAGATTAATTCAAACGGGTCAATTGCATTACTCTCAAATGGTTAGCCAAGAAAGTAAGCCAACACCTGAATATGAAAAGTTATTTCATGATTTAACAGCAAAATATAAGCATAAATTAGCTGAAGAAATTCTTAATCTATCTTGCCTCATTTCCAATAATATTAAGCAAGATGTGTGTATTGTTTCTTTAGTTAGAGCGGGCACACCTATTGGCGTGCTTGTTAATAAAGGTATAAACAACTACTCACAATATAATTCAACGCATTACTCAATTAGTATTGTTCGCGATAAAGGTATTGATGTTAATGCATTGGATTATCTTATTTTTGATTTGAAAATACCTCCTCAAAGCATCGTATTTATTGATGGTTGGACTGCCAAAGGTGTTATTACTAAAGAGCTTAAAAAAGCGATTGAAGATTATAATGCCAGCCGTAAAGTTAACATAAGCAATACGTTATATGTTGTATCTGATATAGGTGGAACTGCCGATTACTCAGTTACTTACCAAGACTATGCAATACCCAGTGCGTTAATGAACTCAACAGTAAGTGGTTTAATTAGTCGCTCAGTTATTAATGAACAGATTAAAAAAGATGATTTTCATGGGTGTATTTCGTATGAGCATTTAGCTCAATATGATCATTCAAATTGGTTTATTTTTGAAATTTCCAATTGCTTTAAAACTGTATATTATAAATTAGCAGCAGTGCCAGATCAGCAGCAAAGAGAAGCACGCCATCAGCTAACTCAAAATTATATTCGTTTATTAATGAGCAAATTTAGTGTGACTGATATAAACAGAATTAAACCCGGAATTGCTGAAGCAACACGAGTGATGTTACGACGGGTGCCAGATCTTTTAATTGTAAATGACGCTAACAACCCAAATATCGCACATTTAATTACTATTGCCAACGAAAAAAGTATTGAGGTATGTGTACTACCTGAAATGCCATTTGGTGCTTGTGCACTTATAAAAGATGTAGATTAGTTATGAAAAAAATTGCAGTATTTGATTTTGACGAAACACTAGTGAAAGAAAACTCTTTGAGTTTTTTATTCAAGTATTTTTTAGGTAAAAGACCTCTTTTTACTTATCTTTTACCCATATTTACCAAACAAAAAGTATCCAGAAGAACAATAAAAAACTCAATTAAGCAGCATTTTTATATGCTTTCTTTAAACAAAAAAAGTAACGAACTAGTATTTCAAGCAGGCTTAGATACCGCTGAAAAATTAACACCTATTAAACCTGTTGTAGACAGAATGATGCATTTACACGCTCAAGGGGTAGAAATTTGGATTATTACCGCTTCGCCCCAATACTTTATTGAAGGTATAGTTAATAAACTACAATGGCCCGTTGAAAGAGTAATTGGTACATTATTGAAAGAAGATGCTAATGTACTAAATGGATTAATTGGTACAGAGTGCCAAATTGAAGAAAAAGTAGCGCGATTTAATACGTTAATTGCGGGTGAAAAATTAACGTGCTCAGTTGAAGAGGCATACGGTAATTTACCTGTAGATATCCCCATGTTAGAGCTCGCTGAAAAAAAGTTTTATGTTAAAAAAGGGCAATTAAGTCCGTTTATAAACAATTAATGGAGAATAGTATGAGTTTTTGGAATAACGTTAAAGAAAAAATAAGCGATGCAAACGATAGTTTACAAAAGAACATTGGACAATTTAAAAACAAGAAATTTGCAGATGCTTCAATGGCTATATGTGCATTAGTTGCAGCCGCTGATGGTGATATAGATGCGGATGAGCGGAAAAAAACGACTGGTTTTATTATGTCTAATGAGTCTTTAAAAGTTTTTTCTGCATCGGATCTAAAAGATAAATTCGATTTTTATTGTAATAAATTAGAAGCGGATTATGATTTTGGTAAAATAGAAGCCATTCAAGCGTTAAGTGCTTTAAAAGGTAAGCAAGACCAAGCGAGAGCTTGTATTCAATTAGGTATTATTATTGGTGGAGCTGATGGAGATTTTGACGCAGATGAAAAGCAAGCAATTAAGGATGCTTGTAATGCTGTTGGTATTTTACCATCTGAGTTTGATTTATAAATCAGTTATAAAAGCTAATGTGTAGACGAGACTCTAAGCAAAAATGTTCATAAATTAATAATGACAATTATTATCTTGTGTTGTTAGTTTATATTGGCTGTTTCCTCTGAGATTAGTTTTTATCATTACCTATTTAGGAGCTCATAATGAGACGTTTACCAGTATACCTATTATTAGATACATCTGGATCTATGTATGGAGAACCGATTGAATCTGTAAAAAATGGATTAGAAACTTTACTCTCTTCTTTACGCCAAGACCCTTACGCATTGGAAACTGCATTTTTATCGATAATTGAGTTTAACAGTAAAGCGGTTCAGTCAGTGCCACTTACAGACTTGATGTCGTTTCAAGCACCTGAACTCACTCCATCAGGTACTACATCACTAGGGTCTGCACTTACTCTATTAGCGAACAAAGTTAATGAAGAAGTCAAAACAACGACCTTAGAAGAAAAAGGCGATTGGAGGCCATTAGTTTTTGTATTTAGTGATGGTGGTGCAACGGATGACTTTCAAAAAGGCATTGATGATTTAAAAGCAACTAAAATGGGTATTATAGTTGCGTGTGCTGCTGGTCATCATGCAAAAATAGATGAACTCACGAAAATTACTGAGAATGTTGTGCATCTTGAAAATACAGACTCGAATGCAATATCAGCTTTTTTTGAATGGGTATCTGCAAGTATTTCAACAAACTCTCAAAAAGTCGAAAACGGTGAGTCTGAAGCATCACAACTATCAGACCTACCACCTCCACCACCTGAAATTAACTTAGTTGATTTAACCAAAAAGTAGGAGCTCGTCATGAGTCGACGATTACCAGTATATCTCTTAATTGATAGCTCAGGCTCTATGCAAGGAGAGCCTATTCATGCAGTTAATGTCGGTATTAGTTCAATGCTCACTGCACTCAGACAAGACCCATATGCACTTGAATCAGTATATTTATCTTTAATAACTTTTGATCGTGAAATCAAAGAAATTTTACCATTAACTCCACTTGAAAGTGCGCAGTTTTCAGAAATTGAATTACCTAAATCTGGTGCTACTCATATGGGAGAAGCGCTAGAGTTTGTAGTTGATAAAGTAGCAAAAAATGTCATTAAATCTTCTGATGAGACTAAAGGAGACTTTAGGCCCATGCTATTTATTATGACAGATGGTTCACCTTCAGACTTGATGGTATTTAAAGAAAGCCTGCCTAAAGTTAAGGCTAGTAACTTTGCTGAAATAATTGCCTGTGCAGCGGGTCCAAAAGCAAAACCTGAGTTTTTAAAACAATTAACAAAGAATGTTGTTGTATTAGACAATATGGAAAGTTCTGCATTCGCGCAATTTTTTAAATGGGTTAGTGATTCTATTGCAGCAGGCTCTATGAGCTCGGGTGTTGATGGACCATTAGAAAACTCATTACCACCTCCACCGCCTGAGTTTCAAATCGTATTATAAGGAAATAATATGCGTAGATTACCCATTTTTTTTGTTATAGATATTTCAGAGTCAATGACAGGAGAGCCAATTGAGTTGATGGAGAAAGGAATCGAGAGTATTGTTTCTTCTTTGCGTCAAGATCCTAATTCATTAGAAACTGTGTTCATTAGTATCATTGCATTTGCAGGAAAATCTAAAGTAATTGCCCCCTTAGTTGATTTAATTTCTTTTTATCCACCTAAAATTCCTGTTGGTGGTGGAACTTCTTTGGGTAGCGCATTAAATGTATTGATGGATGAAATAGATACCAATGTAAAAAAAACCACGTATGAAACCCGTGGTGATTGGGAACCTATTGTTTTTCTTATTACTGATGGGAAACCAACAGATAACCCTAGTAAGGCAATTACGCGTTGGCAAGATAAGTACGCTAAAAATGCTAGCCTTATTGCCATTACACTGGGTCTAAATGCAGATATTGATATATTAAATCAAGTTGCAAATTCCGTATTAGCGCTAGAAAATACAGGTAAAAATCAATTTTTTAAATTTATTGAGTGGGTAAGTGCATCCGTTAAAGCACAAAGTCAAATGATAGAGTTAAACAATAAAAATTCTCCAGTATCTTTAGATAAAGTTGATAACGCTGGCTTAAAAGTGATTAGGGATACCTCTGAACAGAATATTTCTGATACAAGTTGTGTAACGTTAACCGGGCGTTGTTCAACTAATCGGCGTCCTTATCTAATTAAATACATTAAACCAAGACTCGTTGAAGGTATGGAGCGCTTTATTCCAAACCATAAGTATTATCATCTCGAAGGCGCTTATAAATTAGAAGAAAGTTACTTTGAATGGTCCTCTGATAACTATGTTGCACAGAGCGTCGATACTTCTTCTCTTGATGGTATTCCGCCTTGCCCGCAATGCGGAAATCAGTCAGCTTTTGCAATGTGCGGTTGTGGTAAACTATTGTGTATTGGTGACGAGGATCTTGTTATGTGTCCATGGTGCGAAAAAAGTATTAAGTTCAGTCAAGGAAGCAGTGATTTTTCTATTACGCGAGGCCAGGGCTAATGAGCAAAGTAAAGCTTGAACAAGCATTATTTGAGATTCTACTCCAAGCTTCACTTACAAATACCAGACAGTCATTTGTTCAAAAGCGAGCTAACCAATATTTAGATCAAACCGTTGTACAGCATCATATCAATGCATTACTTAATGAACTTACTCCATTAGTAAAGAATGACAAGAGTGTGGTGCGTCTAACAACCTTTGAGGGTGGAAAATTGCATAAAAAAAAGAACAATTTAAGTGTAAATAAACAAATACCGCCTTTGGTCATTAATGTCCGATTACCTAATCTTAAAATAAATACGTTGTTTTCAGAATCAATATCTTTTGAGAGTGAAGCCAATACAAAGATCAGCTTTTTTCAAACTAAAAGTGTTGATGAATTTGAGGGAGTAGAATTTGATCCAGATAAATTAATGCTATCTGGCACAACTACTCAAGTTGGCGATCATCAGTTTGATTTATACGGTTCAACCCCACTTGCTAATGGGCAAGTTCAGAGTGTTGTTGTAAGAATAAAAGTAACTTTTGTGCCAGATCCGAAATCACTTTGGAAAAATATACCCTCAGATGAAACGGCTCGTTTTCATAAACCAGATACCCACCACGCATATTGTGAAAATAGTAGCATGTTATTAATGGGGTGCAGTGTAAGAGGGCGCTCGCATGCTCACAAAGGTATTCATCGTGATGACGATTTTAAACTCTATTGTGATAAGTCATCCGAATGGATTATAAGCTGTGTTGCTGATGGTGCAGGTTCGTGCAAATATTCTCGCCAAGGCGCATTTGTAGCTGTTAGTAATGCAACCGATTCACTTAAAGAGTCTTTAAATGGGCATTATGGCAGCGCACTTGAAAAGACATATAATGATTTTTCTAATGATAGTAACGAAGAAAACCAAAAATCATTACTCGAAGTTTACCAACATACTATTGTAAAGGCTGTTTTTAGTGCCGCTAAAGCAATAAATAATTGTGTTGATGCAAGTAAAGGCGACAGCGTAAAAGACTTCTCTACAACATTAATACTTGCCGCACATAAAAAAGTGCAAGGTGGTTACCTTGTTATTTCTTTTTGGATTGGTGACGGTGGTATTGCAATATATGATAAAAATAAAACAGTAGTGTTAATGGGCGAGCCAGACAGTGGTGAATTTGCTGGACAAACTCGATTTTTAGATAACAGAATATTTGAAGATGGTAGTGTTTACAGGCGCGTTAGAGTAGAAAAAGTTGAATCAATGAGTGCTCTTATTCTTGCTACAGATGGGATCACCGATGCATGGTTTGAAACAGAAAAACAACTAGATTCATTACCTCATTGGGATCGATTATGGAATGAGTTAGAGCCGCATATTACAAACAAGAACCGCGAAGATGGCTTAAAAGGTTTAACCCAGTGGATGGATTTTTGGTCAAAGGGTAACCATGACGATCGTACAATTTCTGTTTGCCTAGTTAAGGAGTGATTTATGACAGTTGTTAAAATAAACGCACTTGATGGCTCTACAGTAGAATTTGTTGATGAGATTATTGGTTCAGGTGCAATGAAAGATGTGTACTTTAGCCCTTGTAAATCTTATGTGGTCGCTTTTTATAGAGACGAGCTAGATCATGCAAGTATAGAACGACTAGAGATGATCACGGGTCGGTATCGTGAAAGTGTTTTTCAACATGAAACAGGTGATTACTGGAAAAACTTTTTTTGTTGGCCTGAAAAAATTGTTGAACACGACGGTCGCACAGGCATCGTTGTGCCATCGTATCAGCCTCATTTCTTTTTTGATTACGGCTCAGTCAATAATGATTTTTTAAATATCAAAGGCAAAGAAAAACAAGGTAAGTGGTTTGCATCTGCAAATAATCAAAATCGTTTTCTTGATAAACGTGAAAAAGGAGATTGGTCTAAATACTTAAAAATATCCCTTACTATTGCCAGAGCCGTACGTAGATTACATGCAGCAGGACTTGCCCACTCAGATTTAAGTTATAAAAATGTGCTTGTGTCGCCCGTCGAAGGGCTTGCAACTATCATTGATATTGATGGCCTTGTTGTGCCAGGAAAGTACCCGCCAGACGTAGTAGGCACACCTGACTTTATTGCACCTGAGGTTGTAGCCACTGCGCACTTATCTAAAACAGATCCTGCTAGGTGTTTACCAAATATATCCACTGATAGGCATGCATTAGCGGTACTAATCTATAACTACTTATTATTACGCCACCCCTTGCGAGGCGATAAAGTAAGAGATTTAGACCCACAAAAAGATGAAATGTTATCAATGGGCGAAAAAGCTCTATTTGTGGAACACCCTACAAACGCTGATAACAGAATAAAAGTAGAAAGAGTAAAAGCAACAGAGCTACCTTGGAAAGACACAAATAAACTGCCTTATACCATCACAGGTCCTTACATAAGTAAGTTATTCGAAAGAGCGTTTATTGAAGGGCTTCATTCGCCTCAGGGCAGACCAACAGCTGATGAGTGGGAAAGCGCGCTAATTAAATCGATTGATTTGATTCAGCCATGCGTTAATGATACGTGCTCACAAGGCTGGTATATTTTTGACAACACACTATCTCCAACGTGTCCTTTTTGCAGCACTAAATATCGAGGGTTGCTTCCGGTTATTAATTTCTATTCAGAAAGAGAAAAAGGTCGTTTTGTTTCTGACAATCATAGATTAATGGTGTATACGAATCAGTCATTGTACCGCTGGCACACAAATCGCTTTATTACACCGAATGAAAGATTACAAGAAAGTGATAAAAAACGACAAGGGTATTTTGTTTTTCATAATAATGCTTGGTATTTAGTGAATGAAAATATGCCTAACTTAATTAATGCGACAACAAAGGAGGCTTATACAACTGGCAGCCAAATTGAAGTTACAGACGGAATTAATTTATTAATTGGAAATGGGAGGGGCGACCGATTATTGAATATTCAAATGGTCGATAGTAAATAAAAAAGTATAAGACATACATGTTAACAACAAAACAATCATAGCAAATAAATAGCAGTTTTTGGTTTATTAAAATAGGCATCACTAGGTGACGTTTGCTCAACTTAAATTAGTTACACTAATAAATTTTTCTATAGGACGGAATATGATAAATAAAAAGGGTTTATTCGCAGCAGGAGCCGGTATTGGTGGTGGTGCTAGTGCCATTTTGGCAAACATTTTAGGTCTTCTTGATTCACCTTTTAGCAGTTGGGTTTTCACAGGTGCTATAGACGCAGCTCTCATAGGTGCTTTTCTTGTCTATGTACAAAATTATTACCAAAGTAACTCATGGAATAATACAAATAAAATACTTAATGGTGCAGCTAAAGGGCTTGGGATTGGGGCCGCAGGTGGTTTGTTAGCATTTTTGTCGATGAGCATTTTTTCTGATGGTATAGGACGACTAGTTGGTTGGAGTATCAGTGGTGCGGCAGCAGGGTATGTTGCTTCGTTAAGAATTCCTAACTTAAAAGTTCAGGTTGCATTAATTGCTGGTGCAGTTGGTGGAGCAATTGGCCTAGTTGTAATGAACCTTGGTTTAAGTTATACGATGGGTGTTGTTGTAACTGGTGCTGTAATAGGGCTTATGGTCGCAACATCAGAAGAGGTATTTCGCAAAGCATCAATTAATGTCACATTAAAACCAATTCAAACTGGAATCTCTTTAGTAAAGCCTCATAGTTTTAATTTAACACTTGGAGCAGATCCTATCTCCGTTGGGTTTACAGATGACATGGATATTAACTTAACAAGTCAAGGCATAGCAGTATTAAAACAGATTGGTAGTATTTCTCTTGAGGGTGAAAAAATATTTTTTAACTCTGAAACAGATGATAAAAAAGTCGAAATCACTAAAGGAAATAGTTTTACTATTGAAAACTGTGAGATAAGCCTAAAAGCTATAGCCTAAGTTTAGAGTGAGAACTAACCGGTTTATTCGATAGGATTACGGTTGGCGGTTCTTTTGCTTAAGCTTGATACGATTAATACCAATCTGCATAAAGATTAAGTCAATTTTATCCAGTCTCTAGAGCATATGCTTTTAACCGTATCAGGAACAGAAATGAATTTATTCCACGCTTGCGAAACCTGTTCGACTATTTCTT
>NZ_JACJEW010000329.1:0-222 GCF_014164315.1 Pseudoalteromonas sp. SG44-1 | reverse complement strand
ATCGTGAACCTGCCATCCCACAATTTTTCGACTAAAAATATCCATCACTAAATACAAGTATAAAAATTCGCCCTTAACCGTTGTTGGCAAATATGTAATATCCCATGTGTAAATTTCGTTCACACCGGTTGCTGTGAGTGCTTTTGGTTTTTTTACCTGCCTGTTTGGCTTCACTTTTTCTCTATGCGTTAATAGGTGGTGACGTTTCATAACCCGATAAAA
>NZ_JACJEW010000328.1:0-224 GCF_014164315.1 Pseudoalteromonas sp. SG44-1 | reverse complement strand
GATAACGCTCAAAACGTGAATGATGCCGAGGTTAATACAGGCAATACACCGTTGAATACGGCGGCTACAGCTTCAACGGCTCAAGCTGACGCTACTCAACAAGTGACTGAGCCTACTCAACCAAAAGCAGATAATGCTCAGGCTGACATTGATAACTCATTAAATGATGTTCAAGCTGATAACGCTCAAAACGTGAATGATGCCGAGGTTAATACAGGCAATAC
>NZ_JACJEW010000327.1:0-224 GCF_014164315.1 Pseudoalteromonas sp. SG44-1 | reverse complement strand
CTAGCTAAATCAGACAGTAAACAGTTAAAGCAAGAAATAAAACAGCTGCAAAAAGAGCTTAATCGTAAAGATAAAGCCTTAGCTGAAACAGCCGCTCTGCTTGTTCTCAAAAAAAAAGCGGATGCCATTTGGGGTTTCAACGAGGACGATTAACGACGTCGACTGAGCGACATGAATTGATAAAGCTCATTACAGAAGCGCAGGATTCAGGGGCAAGGCAGAAG
>NZ_JACJEW010000326.1:0-224 GCF_014164315.1 Pseudoalteromonas sp. SG44-1 | reverse complement strand
TTCTTTCCTTGCCCCTGAATCCTGCGCGTTTGTAATAAGCGTTATTAATTCATGTCGCTCAGCCTGTGTTGTTAATCGTCCTCGTTGAAACCCCAGAGTGCATCCGCTTTTTTTTTGAGAACAAGTAATGCCGCTGTTTCAGCTAAGGCTTTATCTTTACGATTAAGCTCTTTTTGCAGCTGTTTTATTTCTTGCTTTAACTGTTTACTGTCTGATTTAGCTAG
>NZ_JACJEW010000325.1:0-224 GCF_014164315.1 Pseudoalteromonas sp. SG44-1 | reverse complement strand
CTTCTGCCTTGCCCCTGAATCCTGCGCTTCTGTAATGAGCTTTATCAATTCATGTCGCTCAGTCGACGTCGTTAATCGTCCTCGTTGAAACCCCAAATGGCATCCGCTTTTTTTTTGAGAACAAGTAATGCCGCTGTTTCAGCTAAGGCTTTATCTTTACGATTAAGCTCTTTTTGCAGCTGTTTTATTTCTTGCTTTAACTGTTTACTGTCTGATTTAGCTAG
>NZ_JACJEW010000324.1:0-228 GCF_014164315.1 Pseudoalteromonas sp. SG44-1 | reverse complement strand
TGAGAGACTAGCCATAGCATGTGGTATCACCAGCAAGGGGCCTTGTCGAAGCTCAAAAACAAAAGGAATTAACATTGCGCTAGGCAATGACTATTTAGCGTCAAAAGGTTTAGTGTCACTGAGAGGTATTTGGATCAATATTCATTACGGGAGATGAACCGCCCATTGCGGACCCGCATGATGGGTGGTGTGGGGGCTGGAGGTTAGAGACCTCCGGCTACCCGATTA
>NZ_JACJEW010000323.1:0-231 GCF_014164315.1 Pseudoalteromonas sp. SG44-1 | reverse complement strand
ACGCAAGTGAACGTTACAATCATCGCGGCCAATGGCGCAGTACAAAGTGCGACAGCAACAACGGATGGCGCAGGTAATTGGTCCGTGGAGGCCAGTAATGCGATTATCGAAGGCGAGTACACAGTGAATGTCAGTGTGACAGACTCCGCAGGCAATACCGGCACCGATAGCGAAACTGGGGTGATAGACACAACAGCGCCGAGCGTCACTATCGATGCACCGGCGTTGACC
>NZ_JACJEW010000322.1:0-233 GCF_014164315.1 Pseudoalteromonas sp. SG44-1 | reverse complement strand
CAACACAGCCTCATCATATGCCTCTGGCGCATCAAAAACAGCATGAGCAGTCACCGATAAATTTACGCTCATGGGCATTAAGTATTGGAGAGTATACCCACCAAGTTGTTGAGTTACAGCTCAGTGGACGGCGTCACCCCGAGCACGCTTATCGCGCCTGTTTAGGGGTGTTAAGTTTAGCTAAAATCTATTCAAAAGAGCGGCTTGAGCAAGCGTGCTATCGCGCAATCATA
>NZ_JACJEW010000321.1:0-235 GCF_014164315.1 Pseudoalteromonas sp. SG44-1 | reverse complement strand
GCTGTTTCAGCTAAGGCTTTATCTTTACGATTAAGCTCTTTTTGCAGCTGTTTTATTTCTTGCTTTAACTGTTTACTGTCTGATTTAGCTAGTTTCGTTGTAGGTCCTTGGGCAAAGTCGTGCTTCCACTGCTTAATATGATGCGGATAAAGCCCTTTACTACGACAGTATTCATTAATCGCTGCTTCATCTAAATGGCCACAGTCAATAATCGCGCTGAGTCTTTCTTCTAAAC
>NZ_JACJEW010000320.1:0-238 GCF_014164315.1 Pseudoalteromonas sp. SG44-1 | reverse complement strand
CGTTAAGCTTGCTGACGCACAAACTCCGAGCCACATTTAAAACGCGGTGGCAAGCCACTCGCCTACAAGTGATTAATTAGACATCAAAGTAAACCTTAACACCGTAGGCGTTAAGCTTGCTGACGCACAAACTCCGAGCCACATTTAAAACGCAGTGGCAAGTCACTCGCCTACAAGTGATTTAACACCGAGATAAACTTTAACACCCGTAGGCGTTAAGCTTGCTGACGCACAAACT
>NZ_JACJEW010000031.1:0-57936 GCF_014164315.1 Pseudoalteromonas sp. SG44-1 | reverse complement strand
CGAGCTAAATAAAGCGCTAACTGCGTTATAATTTTTTCAAGTAGAACAACTACATGTCAAAATTTACGCCTTGTTATCACTGTATTTATCTGTCGCTATAAATGGTCAGTAACTTAACACGATTGATATAAAAGGAATTACTAATGAAAAATACTCTAAAAACTCACCTGTTTCGTACTAACCACCTACAAATAGGTGAAGGTAATATTAGCGGTTATATCGGCTGCTTTTTAGCTATGCTGTCTTGTTTAGGCGTGCTCGCCTTTCATTTTCCAGAATATTTAACCACACCGGAATTGAGAAAGAGCTACAGTGTCGAATTTTTACGTCAACTGATGTTTGGTGCGCTTATCGTGGCCGGTAGTTTGGGGTTACTTAACTTTGTACGTAACAAAAATAAACGTTTAGGTGCAACTGCGTGGTTTTTTATTGTGCTGGCCATTGCGTTTGGCGGCCCTAATGTTGAGGTGAATGATTTTGCTGATAACACCCCCTATATAGGCCTAGACTGGTTTATATTAGATTTATTGGGCTCAACCTTAATATTTATTCTCATTGAAAAGCTGTTACCGCACCGCAAAGAACAAAAGATATTACGCAGTGAATGGCGCGGTGATCTAAACCACTTTTTTGTTAACCATTTGATTATTGGGTTTGTGTTATTAGTGACTAATCACTTTGTGCACTATGGTTTTGGTTGGGCAGTGTCAAGCACTGTGCAGGGCTACATCAGTCAATTACCTTTTATATTGCAAGTGCTGTTAATTATTTTAGTCGCTGATTTGATGCAGTACTTTGTACACCGCGCTTATCATGAAGTGCCTTATTTATGGCGTTTTCATGGTATTCATCACAGTGCAAAAGAAATGGACTGGCTTGCAGGCTCTCGCCAGCACATTTTAGAGATTTTAGTGACGCGCAGTTTAGTACTTACGCCTATTTTCGTGCTGGGTTTTTCGCAGCAAGTGATCAGCTTATATGTGATAATCGTGGGTTTTCAGGCGGTATTTAACCATGCCAATGTACGGGTGAAATTTGGTTGGTTGAAATATTTATTGGTTACGCCACAGTTTCATCATTGGCATCACTCTTCAGATAAAGCGGCCATTGACCGTAATTATGCTGCGCACTTTTCATTCTTAGATTATGTTTTTGGCACGGCCGTAAAAGGCCAACAAGAATGGCCAGAAGCTTATGGCGTAGTCGGGGACTATGTACCAACTGGGATGTTAAAACAGCAGCTGTTTCCGTTTAAAAAGCAAAAATAGTCGCGATATGGGAATCCTTTCAATTTAGTGTTTTCGATAGTGATCATATTTTATCGAGTATTGGTATGGACAGATAATAACCAAAAATATATTGCTAAAAAAGGTACTAGTAGTAATAATTGATAACTGAAGGAATATGTATTAGTAGCGACTTTTTTGAAACTAATTAAACACAAGGATTCTATTTTGCAATTTAAATCATTTTTAGTGAGCTTATCTATTTTAGCCGCAAGTGGATGCGGTGGCTCTTCTGGAGACAGTCAAGATACAAAGCCACCTGCTATTTCAGAGCAAACGTTTACGCTCAAAATAACAGCCAATGGTGTTGCCGCAGGACTTGAAGTGTCATGGATGGATAACAAAGCGAAGCTTACTGCAGACAAGGTTATTGAACTGAGCGCAACGTCAAAAACATTTGTACAACCAACCTTATTAGCTATACCAGAAAGTATCACGTGCGACACACAGCTGAGCAATACAACAACGTTGAATTATAGCCTTGCTGTTAAATGTGTATCTTCTCAGGCGAGTTTTGCACAAACAACCCCTTATTCATACCCTGTAACTATTCGTTATGGCGAGCAAAGTATTCAGTTAAAAGACTCTCCAGTCTCGGTTCCACCACTTACAATGATTGAGCCTGAAATTACAGCGCTTGGCGGGCCACAGATTTGTGAAGTTGATGACTCCTCTAATCTTAAGTTTAAAGTAGCTTGCCGTCCTTATACTGTGGTGTATGAAAAACGTAAATTGTATTTGGTGTTTAGTGAACAAGAAAAGCAATTATTATTTGATAACCCCGACAAAGAGCGGTTAATTGAATCTGAATATTTATGGTTTGATGAGCAAGTTTGGTTTATTACTGAAGGCGCCTCTACGCAATACAAATTACACTCTGCTTCTTTTGATAATGGCCAATTAGGTAATTATAAAATCCATGATATTAACGCTTCAAGTCTAGCTATTTCAGGCGGTAAACTATTTGCGTTAACGTCTTTTCCTGATGGTGTTTATAGTTGGCAAAGTGGTAAATGGAAAGCAGTATCTAACCTAATCAACGATGGGGTTTTGAAAAGTGAATTTATTGCAAATAATCAAGACCTTTATCTAGCGCTTGAAGATAATAATGAGGTTTCATCAAAATCGTATATACAGATCATAAATGCTCAGATCCGAGGGAGCACTGTATTGAGTAAGCAGATCAGTACATTTAGTCATACACCATTTTTTGAATATGATGACATCACATTTGGTCTAGGTTTTGGTACTGATGAGCAGTTGCTTATAAATGTAATGGACGTTATACCAAGTGCGCGCGATGACGCTGTGTTTTCATTGAATAATGTACGCAATGCTACTATTTGGCAAAATGGTAATAACCAGTTCTTATTTACAAACCAAGACAGTGGCATTGAACAGTTTAAATTTACACGAGAACAAGTAGAGACAAGTACTGCATTCGATTTAACCGCGTTAAGACAAATAACTCCTGATTGGATTGGCGGCGACTTAGATACTTTACTAGCGGGTGATTTTGTTGAGACAGCATCGATAAAATATGCCGTGCTTAAATATTTACGTAAGGCTGGTACAGAGCAGTCAGAATTGCAGTTGCAATCACGGTTAAATACCACTCAACCGATCAGAGTTTATAATGAAACATGGCGCACAATTGCGAGTTATGCACGAAGTAATACTAAAAAAATAACTCCTATTGTGAGTGAACAAGGCTATTTATTGATTTATGTAGGTGATGCGTCATCTAATCAATCTACGGGGCAACTGTGGGCCCTATCAGCGGATAAAGAGTATTTGATCAAAGCTGATGTGTCATGGGAAAGTTATTCAATGAAAGACTTTCATTTTGAGACTATTTCTGAAAAACACCTTGTGGTGTATAGCGAATTTGCCAACGAAGTCATTACAATAACGCTTGATTAACGCTATTTTATTAACCAACTGAGCTTTGGGTGAATTAGTTTGACCAAAGCTCAGTAAAGTTACTGATATTATAAAAGCATACCAGACACGAAAGCCATATAAGTAGACCAAGGCTTATTTATATTCAGTTTTATTTTATAGCTATGTAGCAAAGCAAGGCGGTAAAGCATGACTCAGAGTCGCGCATAAAAGTTATAGTTTTTCTATTAGTGCTTTTAGAGTTGGTCGTTGGCTCATATCTGCATTCATACATTGTTGAGCAAGTTTTCTTAGCTGTGTTGCATCGCTCGTAACTTCAGAACACACGCTCAGTAAATCATCAATTAAGCAGCCAATCGCTCTGACTTCAATACGCTGCATTTGTTGGCGCTGATAGTCGGTCAGAGAGTCTAAATTAGTTGCTGCGCCAAAGTCACCAAACAATACTGTGTATTCATCGTTTATCATGGTGTTGTGCGCATATACATCGCCATGACTTACGTTATTGATATGTAAGTGGGCAAGGGTGCTGACCATTTGCTTAGCAATGTGTTTAATGGCGTGAGCAGTGAACTGTGTATGCTCAAAAAAGGTATCGCGGGTGCAAGTATCAAGTGACGGCGGTAAGCCGAGGTTTTGATAGTCCTTACTGATAAGCTCCATAACCAGACCAAGTTGCTCTGGGTTATCGATATAGGCGAGAACGTTTATTAGGTTTTTATGTTCGCCCGCTTGCAAGCAACAGTTTACTTCATCAAGTGGATAGCCATCACTGGTGATCGCGCCTTTAAACAGTTTTAACGCCACATTATTGTGCTGCCACTGTGCTAAGTGAATAATCCCAGACGCACCTTCACCAATTTTTTCAACAAGTGAAAACTCGTTTAGTTGTACGGCTGCTAATTGAACTTGTTGTAAACTTTGTGCTTTATTAAAGTCATTGCCTGCAAAAGCCAGCCAACTGAGTTTTGGTAATTCAAACAGCCAGTCATTAACATCAGTTAAGTTATTCGCAGATAAACGCACGAGTTCAAGCGCTTGGCACTGCTGCATGCTGTGTGGCAAAGTCGTTAGTCGATTACCAGCAAGGGCAAGTTTACGCAGTTGCGTAAGTTCACCAAAAGAGTCTGGCAATTGTTCAATATGGTTGTCAGTTAAAATTAACCATTGTGTCGAAAGCGGCAAACTATGCTCGGCAAATTCACTGATTTTATTGCCTTTAAATGCAATCATAATAAGGGAAGGGCATTTTGCCAATACAGCAGGAATATGCTGGAACTGATTGAATGATAAAAACACCCGCTTTAATTTAGTTAAACTAGCAAATTCGTCGGGCAAATCAGATAAATTATTATTTGATAAATCGAGTACTTCGAGGGTATCTGCAAGGGTAAAAATTTCGTCTGGGAATGTGGTTAGCTCTTCAACTAGTTGTAAACGTTTAGTGCCAGCTAATTTACCACTACGAAGCTGTTCAACGGTATTCAAAATACAAATCCATTTATTTAGGGGTTTAACAATAAGAAAATAAAAAGGCCAATCAAGTTGGCCTTAGTCATAATTTTAGTCAATAAAATTAAAATTGTGCGTTGTGGTACACGTTTTGTACGTCGTCACAATCTTCAAGCATCGCTAAAAAGCGTTCCATTACTTCTACGTCTTCGCCTGCAATGGGTGCTTCAACTTGCGGCACAAAAGAGATCAAATCTTCATCAAACTCAGTAACGCCCATTTCTTCAAGTGCGGTACGGGTGTTGTTGTACTCAGTATGCGGAGCAAAAACAGTGACTTTGCCGGCTTCAACTTCTACGTCAGTAACATCAACGTCAGCCATCATTAGTGCTTCAAGCACGGCTTCGTCATCATCGCCATCAAATACAAAAATAGCTAAATGATCAAATAAGTGAGATACCGAGTTTTGTGCACCAATTTTAGCGTTTGCTTTAGTAAAACATACACGTACATCAGCAAAGGTACGTTTGTTGTTGTCAGTTAAGCAATCAACAATGATCATGCAGTTACCAGGGCCATAGCCTTCGTAACGAGTTGCTGAGTAGTCTTCACCGCCGCCGCCTTTGGCTTTATCAATTGCGCGGTCAATTACGTGTGCTGGTACTTGATCTTTTTTAGCGCGTTCAATTAAACGACGTAGCGATAGGTTGCCATCGGGATCAATACCACCATTTTTTGCGCAAATATAAATTTCTTTACCGTACTTTGAGTAAACTTTAGTTTTAGCACCCGCAGTCTTAGCCATTGAATCTTTTTTGTTTTGGTAAGCTCTTCCCATCTGCGTTTCGCCTTAAATATGTTTTTAAAAGTATAAATTTTGTAGTGCCGTATTCTATACCCAACTCGCTTGGAAATACAGAATTCAGTGGGAATTAAAGTTGCTTTGAGTGAGCAAGCAGCACAAAAAATATAACCCGCAGTTGCGGGTTATATTTTCAATCGAAATGTATCGGGTTATTACCAAATACGTACGCGTTGATCTTCTGGTAAATACAAGGCATCACCCGGTTGTACATTGAATGCTTTGTACCATGCATCGTGGTTACGTGGTGCTTGTGCTCTAAAGCGACCGGGTGCATGTGTGCCACCACGAAGCTGGTTTAACATGCTTTGCTCAGTGCGTTTTTCTTTCCATACTTGTGCCCAGGCTAGGAAGAACCGTTGATCGCCCGTAAGGCCGTCAATAATAGGCGCTTCTTTACCGTTTAGGCTGAGTTTGTAAGCGTGATAAGCCATTGCTAACCCACCCACGTCACCGATGTTTTCACCTAAGCTATTACGACCATTAACGAAGTTACCAGGGATTGGCTCGTATTGACTGTATTGTGCAGCAAGTTGGTCGGCTTTGGCATCAAATGCAGCACGATCGGCATCTGTCCACCAGTTACGTTGTACGCCGTTAGCATCTGACTTAGAGCCTTGATCGTCAAAACCATGGCCCATTTCATGACCAATCACGGCACCAATGCCACCATAGTTTACTGCCGGATCGGCATTAGGATCGAAAAATGGTGGTTGTAGAATTGCTGCAGGGAATACAATTTCGTTAAACGAACTGTTGTAGTAAGCGTTAACACGTTGTGGTGTCATGCCCCAGCGGTTACGGTCGGTTTTTTGCAATTCTTTTGCAGCGCTTTCAGCTCGGAAAAACTCGCGGGTATTTTTGATGTTGCCCATCAAATCATTGCTACTTATGCTTAAACCATCAAATGATTGCCATACATCGGGATAGCCAATTTTAGGCACAAACGCAGCGAGTTTAGCGCGGGCATTTACTTTCGTTTCTGCTCCCATCCAGTCTAGGTTGTCAATACGTTCGCCCAGAGCTGTTCGCAGGTTTTCTACCAATGCTGACATTTGTTGTTTTGATGATTCAGGGAAGTAGCGTGCTACATACACTTTACCAATGGCAAAACCTAATGAATCAGTGCTCGACATTTGGCTGATAGCGCGTTTCCAGCGTGGGCGAGGCTCTTGCTGGCCATTTAGCTCTTTTCCGTAAAATGCGAAGTTAGTATTGAATACATCTTCAGACAGTAGCTCTGCATTAGAGCTTAGTGCGTGATAGGTTAAGTAATCTTTCCATACAGTAACATCTTCTTGATTGATCAATGCAATCATGGCTTTGATCGGCTCTGGTTGCGATACATTTAACTGTGGTACTTGGTATCCTGTTTGTTCAAAATACAGATCCCAATTAAAATCAGGATAGCTAGAGCTCAGCTCGCTGCGTTCGATTTGATTTAGGGTAAGGTCGCGGTTACGACGTTTTTCTCGTGGCCACTGGCCTTGTGCTATTTTGGTTTCAAGGGCTAAAATTGCCTCAGCACGTTCAGTTGTATTGTCAACACCTGCAAATTTAAGCATGTCGGCAATATGGGCTACATAAGCAGTACGAGTTTTAACAAAACGTTCTGAATCTTCAAGGTAGTAAGAACGATCTGGTAAACCTAAGCCGCCAGCACCTAATGACATTTCATATTTATTTGGGTCTAAGCGGTTAAACCACATGCCACCACCAATAGGCGAGTTAACGCCCGTTAACCACGATTGGCCAAACAATTTGGTTAGATCATCGGTTGATGAAACGTTACTAATTTCCGTTAGTAGTGGTTTAATTGGCGACACACCAAGCTTATTAAGGGTATCGGTATCCATATACGCGTTATAGAAATCGGCAACTAACTTTTCTTCAGTATTTAAATCTTTTCGGGCTGCGATCTCTTCAATAATTGCCTTAACACGCTCTTCGCTGCGCTCTGCCAATCCTGCAAATGCACCGTAGCGAGTTTTATCGGCAGGCATAACGTAGTTGTCATACCATGTGCCACTGGCGTACATGAAAAAGTCATCACCTGGTTTTATGGCTTCATTGCGGGCTGTTAAATCTACCCCAAAGCTACCTAATTCAGCTTTTGCTGTCTGGGTTTCGGCACTAGGCTGCTGTTGCGCTTGTGTTGTTTTAGGCTCTGAACAGCCGGTCAGAAATGTGGCAGCAAGTGTTGCTGCAATAAGTGTTTTCTTCATTGGATTTCCCTGAATGTAATTTAATTATTTTTATCTCACGTTTTTCTAACTCGGATTGTTATTGATAACCTAAAAACAGACAAACTTTTGAGGTGAATTACTTCTCAGTTAGGTGAAACAACAAGCAACGCGACATACAGTGTGTATCCCGCGCCGAAGATGAGTCTCCATGTTTATGCTGTTTTTTGTTGAAGTTCCCACATGCGCGCGTATTCACCATTGAGGGTAAGTAACTCATCATGTTTGCCTTGCTCGATCAGCTGACCCTCTTTGAGCACAATAATCGTGTCTGCATCTGTTATTGTTGATAAGCGATGGGCAATAACTAAACTGGTATGATTAGAGGCCAGTGCAGACATGGCTTTTAATATTGCTTGCTCGGAATGAGAGTCTAGCGCTGATGTTGCTTCGTCAAAAATGATAATAGGGGAGCGTTTTAAAATGGTTCGGGCTATGGCAATTCGTTGTTTTTCACCGCCTGAAACTTTTAAACCTCGTTCACCAACGAGGGTTTGATCACCTTTATCTAAACTATCAATAAAGCTGCGTAAATGCGCCATATTAATAGCATTATCAATGCCTTGTGCTGTAGCATCTGGACGGCCATAAGCAATGTTGTCGCGAATGCTGGTATTAAATAACACAGTATCTTGTGGCACAATGGCAATCGCTTGTCGCAAGCTGTTGAGTGTGACGCTAGTAAGTTGTTGACCATCAATATGTATTTCACCGCTGTCAATATCATAAAAGCGATACAGTAAACGGGCTAGGGTGCTTTTTCCTGCACCGCTGGCGCCCACCACCGCGACTTTGCTGCCTGCTTTAATAGAAAAACTAAGCTGCTTAATGATAGGTCTTGATGGATGGTAGCCAAAGTTAACGTTTTTAAATTCTATATCAGCGTGTTGTATATTGAGCTGTTGTGCATTTGCTTTATCTGAAATGAGTGGTTTACGGGTTAATAGTCCGAGCATATTTTCAAGGTCGGTTAAGGCGCGGCGAATTTCTCGATAAACAAAGCCTAAAAAATTGAGCGGTAAAAATAATTGGATCATATAGGCGTTGATCATTACCAACTCACCAATAGAGAGTGTGCCTTTAACCACTTCAATACTAGCAAGCCACATTAAGGCGGTGATCGCTGCTGCTATGATCAAGGCTTGACCTGAATTAAGGGCAAGCAACGATAAGCGGTTTTTAAGCCGGGCTTGCTCCCAACTAGCTAAAAAACCATCATAAGTTTGTGCTTCATGCTTTTCATTATTAAAATATTTAACGGTTTCATAATTAAGTAAGCTGTCAATAGCACGGCTATTACTATTATTGTCGGCTTGGTTTGCTTCGCGAATAAAGCGGTTGCGCCACTGTGTTACAACAACCGTGAAGGTAATATATAAAGCCACTGCAAGCAGGGTAACTACGGCAAACCACGGCGAAAATAAAGTTGCAAAAATAATCGCAACTACGGCTATTTCAAATAAAGTTGGCACAATATTGAACATTAAAAAGCGCATTAAGAAGCTTAAGCCACTGGTGCCACGCTCTATATCACGGCTAATGCCGCCAGTTTGCCTATCAAGATGAAACGACAACTCAAGGCTGTGTAGGTGATTAAATACTTTTAGGCCAATATGGCGCATAGCATGTTCAGTTACACGACCAAACAACGCATCACGTACTTCACCAAAAAACACACTCGCAAAACGTAGTCCGCCATACAGTAACAGTAAAGCTATGGGTACGATGACTATATTTTGTAAACTTGGATCAACACTGTCGATTATTTCTTTCAGCGCCCATGGCATCAATAAAGTGGCACCCTTTGCGGCGATCAATGCCAGTGTTGCAAGTGTTACACGGCCTTTAAAAGCAACTAAGTAAGGCCACAAGGTGACAATGCTTTGCTTTAAATTCATCGCATCATGATGTTTTATTGCTTCTTGTTTACCCATTCCGCGCATATTTTCTCTAACTCTATTAAGTCTGCATTAAACTTTTTCTAGTAGCCTAGAGTATAAACTTTAACAGTTTGTATCTAGGGCTATACTACTAACAGCACATAGTACAGTTTAGGCAGCTTAAGACAATGTTTTAGAGTGGTTAATTAAACTCAGTTTTTAACAAAGAAGGGAAAGCAGATGAAAACTATCGGATACGCAGCAAATCAAGCTAATACGCCATTAGAGCCATTTCATTTTGAAAGACGCGATTTGCGCGATGAAGATGTTGCGATTGAAATCTTATATTGCGGGGTGTGCCATTCAGATCTACATACCGTAAATAATGATTGGGGTGGCACCAGTTACCCAATTTTACCAGGACATGAGATTGTAGGTCGTGTCACTGAGGTTGGCAGCAAAGTGACTAAATACAAAGTTGGCGATAATGTAGCAGTTGGTTGTATGGTTGATAGCTGCCTTGAGTGTGACCAATGCCACAAAGGCGAAGAGCAATTTTGTCGCGAAGGCATGGTCGGAACTTATTCAGGAAAAGATCGTATCACTGGTGAATCAACCAAAGGTGGCTACGCCAAACACATTGTAGTGCGCGAAGAGTTTGTTTTAAACGTTCCAGAATCACTTGATCTTGCTAAGTGTGCGCCAATTTTATGCGCGGGTATTACCACTTATTCGCCGCTACGTACTTTTAATGTCGGGCCTGGAAGCCGAGTTGGCGTTATTGGCTTAGGTGGGTTAGGCCATATGGCAATTAAAATCGCAGCGGCAATGGGTGCCCATGTGACAGCTATTAGTCGATCAGATGATAAAAAACAGCAAGCGTTGGAATATGGTGCTGAAGGTTTACTGGTATCTAAAGACGAACAAGCCATGAAAGCATACGCTAATCAGTTTGATGTGATCATTAATACTATTCCAGTTAAGCATGACTTTACCCCTTATATGCCCCTATTAGATATTGATGGTACTCAAGTATTAGTCGGACAAGTGGGTGAGATGGCTGAATCAAACTCGGTGCCATTATTATTGGGGCGTCGCCGCGTGGCTGGCTCTTTGATTGGTGGTATTGCACAAACTCAAGAAATTCTTAATTTCTGTGCGCTGCATAATATTTTACCGGAAGTAGAGATGATCAACATGGCAGATATTAATCAGGCTTTTGAACGCTTAAAAGAAGGTGATTTGTCTCATCGTTATGTCATTGACATGTCCTCACTTGAAGTCGCTTAATTATCGACTGTGATTTTTGGCCGTAAGTAGTTTTACTTGCGGTTTTTTTTGTTCAATTGCAAATTAGCTATTGAAATAGGGCAATTACTCCCCATTTATAATACCAGCTTGCTATTTAGATAATAAAATGATCCGTTTTCGCTTAGTCCTTACTGTATTACTGCTGTTTACTGCACTTTTTAGTGTGCAGGCTAATGCTGTGAGCAACGCTGAGACTAATGTGAGCCAGCCTACCGCTTTTTTTCAGTCGGCGATGTTATCTGATTTGAGTGTTTTAGAGGTTAAGGTATTTGATACTTCAGTATCAGATAGCACCCCTTTTACCAAGAAGATACCAATTGCGGCGGCTGATCAACAAACAGAAGGCGCGGGGTTTGAGTCTTTACAGCCACGCTTTTCAGCGAGTAATTCATCGTTATTTCTGTATCAAAGCCAAGTTGAGCCAAGTTATGTGGCAATATTTGAGTTTTTTGTACCTAGCCTTGCGCGCCAACTTTACTTACAACCCCTTGAACCGCCAATAACATTACCTTGGTTTGTAGCCTACGAAGGTAAAAAATCACGGATTAGTGGTTGGAAAGACGCCAACTTACAATACCGTGCAGTACTTACTTACTTCAGTTAACTCTTCCTACTAATTTTTTCGATGTTTTAGTCATTCAACTAAAGCAAATAAATTACTGCGCCTATGAGGCGAGAAACCGATGCTTGCATTGGTTTAAAGGAAGCAATATGTTAAAAAATTCATCAAAAAAACCGCAGCTACAGCGTTTTAAAATAAGCTATATGGCGATGTTTTTGGCGCTGGTATTATTAGCTATCAGTGCCTTACCAAATTTATATCCAGCAAAATCGTGGCTGCATCTGAGTACAACGCAGATCCAGCAACATTCACAGCAGTTACTAGCGAATACTCCTTCGCAAAAATCTGTTATTGATTTTTTAAATCAACATGGGTTTCTGGTTGAGCAATCAATTCAAGTGGCGCAAAACAGCCTTTCATTAAATGTGTTACTACAAGAGCCAACCAAAAGTGCCGCAGCGCAACAAGCGTTAAAAAGTGAATTTACGCAGTTGAATGCAAAAATAGTCACGCATCAAACAAGTCCCGATTGGTTACAAAGCTTAGGATTAGCACCTATAAAATTAGGTCTTGATCTTAATGGTGGTGTGTTATTTGTATTAGATGTTGATTTAGTGAAAGCGCAACAAGAGCAACTTGATAGTGCGTATGAACAAACTAAAACAATTATTCGTGATGAAAAAGCCAGAGGTGTTCGTGTACAAAAAAATGCCCATGGTTTTGAATTACACGCGTTGCCTGCTGCTAAAAGTGACTTAGCCGCAGTACAGGCGAATGTACTAAAGCGTTTTGAGTGTTTAATGGCAACTGCGCATTCACAGGGTAATTTAACAACGGTGGCATTTAGTTTTAGTGAACAAGGTAGTAATGCGTTTGATAAAGAAGTAATGAGTCAAACCTTAACCACTTTAAGAGGCCGTATTGAAGAATTAGGCATTACTGAAGCAGTTACGCAGCGCCAAGGTAAACAACGTATTCGTATTGAGTTACCCGGTGTACAAGATCCAAGTGAAGCAAAACGTATTATAGGTGCAACAGCGTCGCTTGATTTTTATCAGCTTAAAGAAATCGGTGGAAAAACCTTTAACCTGCAAAATGGTGGCTCGATCAATTTAGACCCAATTGCTATTTTTTCAGGACAGCACATCAATAATGCCCATGCAGGGCGCGATGAATGGGGCAAGCCGCTAGTGCAGCTTAGCCTTGACAGCCAAGGTGGCGAGGCGATGTCAGCATTTTCAAAACGTAATATCGGTAAACCAATGGCAACGGTGTATTCTGAATATTATAAAAATGCCAAAGGTGAAGTAGTTAAAAAAAGTGAAGTGATTAATGTAGCCAATATAGCTCAACATTTGAGTAGCCAATTTAGTATTACTAATATGCAAAGCCCACAAGCGGCGCAGGATTTAGCATTGCTATTACGTGCAGGTTCATTAACTGCGCCGGTGACAATCGTACAAGAACAAACCATTGGGCCAAGCTTGGGCGCAGATAACATACATAATGGGCTCGCGGCCTTAATGTTGGGAATGGGTATTACATTAGCCTTTATGGCGCTGTGGTATCGTCGTTTAGGGCTGGTGGCAAATATTGCCTTATTATTGAATTTAACAGCTTTAGTAGGATTAATGTCACTGCTGCCTGGTGTGGTGCTAACTTTACCGGGCATAGCCGGGCTGGTACTGACAATCGGTATGGCTGTTGATACTAATGTTATTATTTTTGAGCGGATCAAAGAAGAGCGCCGTAAAGGCCGAGCACCATATCAAGCGATAGAGCAGGGCTACCAACAAGCATTTGCGACAATTTTTGATGCTAATATTACCACTATGATCACGGCAATTATTTTATATGGTATTGGCTATGGGCCAATCAAAGGCTTTGCAATTACGCTGGCGTTAGGGCTAATAACTAGCGTATTTACCGGGGTGTATGTTTCTAAGGCGTTGAGTCAGACTTTGTATTTAAAATTGGCAAATAAGCGAGGAGCTCGCGCATGAGCAATTCAAATGAAAAAATGAGCACCACAACCCGCTTACGTTTATCGGGGTTGGTTTTATCTATCCTATTAGTGCTGCTCTCTGTAATAGGGGTTGCTACAAAAGGATTGAATTTCGGCCTTGATTTTACTGGTGGCTATTTAACTGAGTTTACCACTGCAGTGCCAATTAGTGAGGCTGAGCTGGCGAAAAAAATTAGTTATTATCACCATGATGACTTTACCTTAAGCGCTCAATCTAGCCAGCACTTTCAGTTAAGAGAGGCAGAGCAAGCCAGTACATCGCCTTGGTTAGCAACGCTTACGCAAGATGAGACATTGGGTGCTGAAGTGTTGTCATCTTCTTACTTAGGCTCACAAGTTGGCGATGAATTATTTGAACAAGGCTGTTTGGCATTATTTGCGGCAATGGTTGCCGTGATGATTTATTTAGCGCTACGCTTTGAGTGGCGTTTAGCGTTGGGATCGGTTGTGGCTTTAATGCATGACGTGGTGGTGGTAGTTGGTTTATTTGCATGGTTACAGCTTGATTTTAACTTAACCGTATTAGCGAGTTTACTGGCAATCATTGGTTATTCATTAAATGATTCAATTATTGTCGGTGACAGGGTACGCGAGCTACTGCGCTTAGATTCCACAACACAACAAGCTAGCGTGAATACGGTGATCAATGAATCAATTAAGAGCACTTTGACCCGTACTTTAATCACCTCAGGCACTACTCTTGCAACAGTGGCGAGTGTGTGGTTATTGGCTGGTGCGCCGTTACAGGGGTTTTCTATCGGACTATTTGTAGGAATTGTTGTGGGAACATTATCGTCAATTTGTATTGCTGCAACGTTACCACAGTTACTTGGTTTAAGGCATGAAAACTATCAAGTTAAGGTCGATGAGCAAAGCCAAGCGTTGATGGATATGCCGTAACTGACTTTATCAACGGAAAACAAAAATGCCGCGATATACGCGGCATTGTTATTCTTTAAGTTAATTTGTTAACTTAAATTAATTGTCACAACATCAGCTGTTTCATCATCGTTAAGTACAGGTTGTTTTGGTATGTCTGGTTTATCAAGCGCAATATCGCCGCCATCAATTACTTCACCGGTTTTTAAGTTGGTGAAATCAAATAACTCATTATCTGCTAGATGCGAAGGCACAACATTTTGCATTGCAGTAAAAATACTCTCAATACGACCAGGGTGCTCAATATCCCACTGTGCAAGCATCGCTTTGGTATGTTTGCGTTGCAGATTTTCTTGTGAGCCACACAGATTACATGGAATGATAGGGTATGCTTGGCTGATAGCATATTGTTCAATATCTGTTTCTTTACAGTAGGCTAATGGACGAATTACCATGTGCTCGCCGTTATCGCTCATTAATTTAGCTGGCATGCTTTTCAGTTTGCCACCATAAAACATATTTAAGAATAGGGTTTCGATCATATCGTCGCGATGATGACCTAAGGCGATTTTAGTGGCCCCCATTTCATTTGCGGTACGATATAAAATGCCGCGACGTAAGCGTGAGCATAGCGAACAGGTTGTTTTACCTTCAGGAATAATATCAGTCACTATACTGTAGGTGTCTTCTTCAACAATTTTGTATTCAATATTCTGAGTGTCTAAATATGCTGGCAATACATGTTCAGGAAAGCCTGGTTGCTTTTGATCAAGGTTAACAACAAACAAATCAAATTTAATAGGTGCAACACGCTGTAAATGCTGCAGCATGTCAAGTAGAGTATAACTGTCTTTTCCACCAGAGAGGCACACCATGATACGGTCGCCTTCTTCAATCATATTGAAGTCCATCACCGCTTGACCGGTTTGACGACGTAAGCGTTTTTGTAACTTAGATAAGCTATGTTGAGCTTTGGCTTGAACAGAATGCGACATTACGCCCCCTTTAGAACTATGGGTAAAATAAAGGGGCGTATTATATGCCTAAAGTTTCAATCAACAAAATTTATTTAATCTTTTGCCAGCGGGCTCACATAGCCATCGGGTTTTAAGGCTAATACGTCACAATCAAGGCTGTCAATAACATGCTCTGCGGTGTTACCTACTAAGGCTGCACTTAATCCAGTGCGGCCAACCGTACCAATTACCACTAATTCACTATTAAGGCGCTTTGCTACATCCGGGATCACGTCCTCTGGTAAACCTTCTTCTATGACACAGTTTTGCTGGGCGATTTGATGACTAGCTGCTAACTCATGGGTTGATTCTATATGGTGTTTTTTAACCGACTCGTTATAAATACTGGGGTTAAACTCAGGGATTTCAATTGCAATGTTTACCGGTGTCGCAGGATAGGCGTTAACGATACTAAGGCTTGCGTTAGCCAGTTCACATAAAAACTGCGCATCTTGAATAATACGATGGTTTAAATCAAGGTGCTGTTGGTTTTCACTTACAGCGTTAACAGCAGCTAAAATATTACCCTGCGAAGGCCAAGCGTGCTCTTTTACCAATAATACCGGGGCTGGGCATTTACGAATTAAATGCCAATCGGTTGGAGTAAAAATTACTGACTTAAGTGTATCGTGCTCGTGAGTTCCTTTTACAACCAAATCAAACTGTTGGTCTATTACCGTATCGATGATCGCTTCATAAGTGCGATTATGCCAAACCACTTGGCTGTTAATATCGACGTCTGGGTAATGTTGCAAAATTTCATCCAGCCATAACTGACGGTCTTTAACGACGGCATTGCGCATTGCCTCGCGCTCATCGCCAGAGAGCATGGTCGTCATCTCATAGGAAAAATCATAAATGCTCATAAAAGCGGTGATACTGGCACCGGACTTTTTGGCTAATTCGATAGAGCGAGATAAACCATGCTGAGACTCAGCGGTTGGATCAATAATGGCGAGTATTTGTTTGATGGTGTTCATAAGCTGCTCCTTTAACTACTTTATAGCTAGAGTGTAACGTATAACGCGAGTAGTTAAAGTAACAGCTAACAACTTGTTGCGCTAGATCAAGTTTATTTTGGGTGAATTGCTGCAGCTGCGGATAACCCATCACTATCTAGAATAGTGATAAATTTACCTTCCACTTTTATTAAAGCAGCTTTTTGAAAACGACTCAGTAAACGACTAATCGTTTCAACGGTTAAACCAAGGTAATTACCAATTTCACCCCGGGTCATGGTAAAGCGAAACTCTTTACGAGAAAACCCGCGTTCGCCAAAGCGATTTGACAAGTTGTAGATAAAACTAGCTAAGCGCTCTTCGGCTGATTTTTTATTCAGTGACAAAAACATTTCTTGGTCGTAGTTAATTTCACTGCTCATCAGGCGCATAATCTGCTGGCGTAGTTTTGGTAATTTACCCGCTAGGTCATCGAGTGTTTCAAATGGAATTTCGCATACCATTGAGGTTTCGAGCGCTTGAGAAAAGCTTTGGTGTGCCATTTTATTTATTGCATCAAAGCCGATTAAATCTCCTGCGAGATGAAAGCCAGTAATTTGCTCGTCACCTTGCTCTGAAAGGGTGTAGGACTTAAATGAACCAGAGCGAACAGCAAAAATAGCGTTCAGTGGCGCTCCTGATTCAAAAAGAAAATCCCCTTTATGTAATGGTTTTTTACGCTCAATGATTTCATCAAGTTTATCCATTTCTTGCCCATTGAGGGTAAAAGGTAAGCACAGTTGACTAATACTGCAGTCATTGCAGCTGATTGTGCAATTATTTTTGGCTTTGTTTTGATATAAATCCATTAGTTCAGTCCATTAAATGTTGTCACATTAATTTGTTAAGGTTAATGCAGCAGCTTGTCAGTTGCAATGATAAGTAAATAAATCCCGTACCAAATAAGTACACTGCCCAGTGCTATTCGTGCCCATGGGTGATTTAATACTTTATGTAATACTTGTGCGCCCATGCCGATACTTAACATCGCGGGAAACGTACCAAGCGCGAAAAATAGCATGACTAGAGCGCCATCAAGGGCTGTGTTGCTGGTCATCGCCCAGGTTAGCGCTGAATAAACTAAACCACAGGGTAACCAACCCCATAATGCGCCATAAGCCATTGCTTTAGGTAATGAGTTGATTGGCATTATAAAACGATTTAGTTTTACCAAGTGCTGCCACACCAAGGTTTTCCCTAGCGATTCCAGCCATTGTAAGCTTGCGCCTAACCGCATGATATACAAGCCAACCAAAATCATAAACAGGCCACTTAAAAACGCTAAAATTAACGCGAACCAATGACTTTGGGTGGCAAAATGGCTGCTGATCCCAGCAACGAGCGCCCCTGCGAGCATATAACTGCCGGCACGACCGATGTTATACGCAATGGAGTACTGCAATGGCCGGGTTTTATCTGTGGCTAATTGTAAGGAGCTGGCAATACCACCACACATTGCGATGCAATGTCCGCTGCCAATAAGGCCCATGATAAAAGCGCTGAAAAATAAGGGGTCAATCATTACTTTTTTTGTGCTGCTCTTTATCATCTTCAAACAAAATGCTGTGACCTTGTTTGTTTAAATCTGAAAATTGTTCACCGCGAACGGCCCAAAAAAACACCCCAATCGCGATCAGTACAAATAAAATAGCAATTGGAACTAGAATATAAATTATACTCATAATTTTAATAACCTTAGTGAGTTACTGATCACTATGATGGAACTGGCAGACATCCCAATCACAGCCATCCAAGGTGCAACTAGGCCTAATGCCGCAAGCGGTAAGATTGAACCATTATAGAGCAATGAAAGCGCTAAATTTTGCTTTATTATTCGGCGTGTTTTTTTCGATACCGTCAATAAATGCTCTATAGCGGCTAAATCACTATTGAGTAATACCACATCAGCGGTGTTTTTGGAAATATCAGCGCCAGTTTCCATTGCGATAGATAAATGCGCGCTATTAAACACTGGACTGTCGTTGACACCATCTCCTACCATAGCAACAATTTCACCTTGGCTTGACCACAGCTTCACTTCGCTTTGTTTATCCTCTGGTAGACAGCCTACTTTAAAGCTATCAAGTTTGAGCTTCTTAGCAATTTGTTGCCCTGCATTTGAGGCGTCCCCAGTTAGCATGTGGCAGGTTAAGCCTTGCTGTTGCAAAGAGGTGATTAAGTTTGCAGCATTACTTTTTACTTCATCTACAAAGTAAAAATTAGCAACCGGTTGTTGATCAATGTAGAACGTTGCTTGAGCATTACTTTTTTTACTGTTGAACCAACCACTTTTACCAATTGCATAGTTATGATTGTCATCTTCACCGGTGATGCCACAGCCAGGATGAATTTTAATATTCGTTAAGTCGCGCTGTGTGGGTGTGAACTCATTAAATGCAGTCGCAATAGGGTGTTCGGAGTAACTTTCAAGTTGTGCTGCAAGAGCCAAAATCTGTTTTTTAGATAAAGAATTTGCTAATAAGTCCACAGCATCTAGGCTAAAACGCCCCTGTGTTAACGTGCCTGTTTTATCAAAAGCAACGCGCGTTAATTGTGGTAGTGTTTCTAGCACATGAGACTGCTTAATGAGTATTCCTTTGCGGGTTAAGGTAGCCACCGCGCAGGTTAAGGCGGTTGGAATTGCTAAACTTAGCGCACATGGGCAAGTTGCAACAAGGACCGCAATGGTGATCCAAAAGGCATGTTCAGGGTCAACTTGATACCAGCCGATGGCGGTAAGTGAGGCAAATACCAGCAAGCAGGCAACAAACCACTGCGCCACTTTGTCGGTGATTTCCACCAGTTTAGGACGGGTGGCAAGCGCACTGTGCTGCAATTTAATTATTTGGTTTAAAAGAGTATTTTGACCAATTTTATTGATAAGGATTTCAATTACACCATCATGATTCACGGTACCGGCAAAAACTTGATGATCAATGTACTTACTAACTGGTAAATGCTCACCTGTCATCATTGCTTCATCAACGGTGGTGCTGCCAGTGCAAATAACACCATCTGCAGGAATTGTTTCTCCGGCTTTAATTAAGACTCGGTCACCGAGTTTTAATTTTTTAGCTGCAATAATATGTTCGTGGCCGTTTTCATCCAAAGTACGGGCTGTAAGTGGTAATAACTTTTGTAAGTTAGCAGTAAACTCACTGGCTTTCAGTCGAGCCCTAAACTCTAAATATTTACCTAGCAATAATAAGAAGGTGAACATACAAATTGATTCAAAATACACTTCGCCCACGGCCATCACTGTGGCGTAACTACTTGCGCCATATGCGCCAAAAATAGCAAGGGATACAGGAAGATCCATGTTTAACTGCTTGGCTTTTAAGCCATTAATTGCATTGGTTAAAAAGGGCATAGCACTGTATAAAATAACCGGTGAAGCGAGTATTAAGCTGATCCATCTAAAATACTGTTCAAAGTTTTCTTCCATACCAGAAAACATGCCAAAGTACATGGCGAAAGCAAACATCATCACTTGCATGGTCATTAAGCCTGCTACGCCGAGCCTGCGTATATACGCTTTAGCAACTAGCTGCTTTTGACTTGCTTCAACATCAACTTGAAACGGGTAGGCCTTGTAGCCAATTTCTAATAACGATTTGATAATGTCGCTTAATGGTGTCTGATCTTTATGCCATTGGATCATCGCGCGGTTTGTTGATGTATTTACGTCAACGCGTTTGATTGCGGGTATGTTTAACAGTTGCCTTTCAATCAACCATGCACAGGCAGCGCAAGTGATCCCTTCAACGGTCAATAACACTTCACTGATGTCGTTGATTTGAGAAATAAACTCGTCTTGAATATCTGGGTTATCGTAACTACTAATAAATGCTAATTGCTCAGGAACTAGCTGTTCTACTTTACCAGCGCGCACGGTTCTGAATTTATAATAATCGGTCATGCCTTGAGCAACAATAGTCTCGGCAACGGTTTGACAGCCTATGCAACACATCGGTTGCGCGCTACCGTCGATAACAACAGTAGCGTTAAAACCCGATGGTACACTTTCAAGGCAATGAAAGCAGTTATTAGACATGATGGGGTGACTACTTATATTCAGGACTTATGGCAATACTTTGCTCACTTGGCAAAGTGATGTTTTCTTTTAATTTCCAGCTACCGTCTATCGGCTCAATAAATACAGTATAAGCACCATCAGTATATGGTTCGACAATTGCTGTAAATTCACCATTCGCATTTGGGGTTAAATGAGTACTAAAGTCATGAGCCTGAATCGTTCGATGATAAAACGATAGTTTTAATGAGTGGATATTACTGGTGTCCCCCTTATTGAATTTAAAGCTGACTTTATCAGCTTCGATTAGCAAGTCACCATGTAAATATAACGCTTTAGCTTTCTCGAATTTGCTCAGTTCTAAGTTAATTGCTTTGCCTTTTTTATAGTAATCATCAACCACCATATCAGGACCATTGCCGATCGCAGTTATAAAAAGGGAAATACAACCAATGATGGCAACTAGCGGAAAAAAGATTAAGAACCACGGCCAGAAATTTTTATACCAAGGAGTAGGGGTCATAAATACACTTAATTAGTTTACGATAAGGGCATTTTATAGGATTTAAGTTGAAAAAACTAAAAAAAAGCCTCCAGATGGAGGCTTTTTTGATCTGAATTAATCTATTGAATTAAAACATTAAAATATAAACATTCTATTAACGTTTTAGTTATTTATCTTGCGATAAACTATAAACGTATGCAGTTAATAGATGAATTTTTTCTTCACCTAAAATGTCTTTCCAAGCTGGCATAACACCGGCACGACCGTTGTTAAGTGTTTCTTCAACAGCACGTTGAGAACCACCATATAGCCAGATGTTATCAGTTAAGTTAGGTGCACCAAACGGTAAATTATGTGCAACTGAACCTTTACCATCAGCACCATGACACGCGGCACACATTGCAAACTTAGCTGCACCTGCGGCTGCGTCTTTTTGGTTAACGGTACGACCTGATAAACTTAGTACATGAGCAGTCATTTCTTTAACGCCTTGCTCACCCAATGCAGCACCCCAAGGTGGCATTGCAGCAATACGACCATGTAACAGTGTTTCTTTGATTTTATCTGGCGTGCCACCGTACAACCAATCTTTATCAGTTAGGTTAGGGAAGCCTTGACCACCACGGGCATCAGAACCATGACACTGCGAACAGTTTTGTGCGAACAAACGCTGGCCAATTTCCAGTGCTTTTTCATCAGTAACAAGCGTTTCGATATCTTGCTGAGCATAAGCGGCAAAAATAGGACCAAAACGCTCATCTGCAGCTTCATATTCTTTATCAAGCTTTACAAATTCACCATTCGCTTTGGCTTCTTCAACTGCTTTTTTAGATTCAGCTAAAGAGGTAATACCTTGGTTAGAGCTACTCCATTTAGCAATACCTTCCCAATTACCTAAACCTGGGTATGCTGCTAAGTAGTAAACTGACCATACAAATGTTGCAAAGAACATGTAAGTCCACCACTTAGGTAGCGGATTATTTAGTTCTTCAATACCATCAAATTCGTGCCCGCAGCTTTCACCTTCTTTAACACCAGTGTAGTTTGTTAAATTCCACACTAGTAAGCCAAAAATGATAAATAAGCATGCAAGGGTTAATACAATAACCCATATACTCCAAAAGCTAGTCATTTCTCAGACCCCTTTTCCTCGTTAGAGATTGTATCGTTGTGTTTTTTCTCATCTTCAAAGATGACATTAGCGGCGTCTTTAAAACGAGTTTTACTACGCTTGCTATATGCCCACACAACAATGACAATAAATAGTACTAAAATTACCAGAGTTAAAATGCCTCTGTATGTTCCGTAATCCATAATTAATTACTTCAAGTGCGTGCCAAGTTGTTGCAAATAAGCGATAAGGGCTTGTATTTCTGTCGCACCTTTACCGTCATTCATTGCATCAACTTTAGCAACATCAGCGATTAGTTCTTCATCACTACCATATCCTAAACCAGGGTGAGCTGGGTTTTGTGGATTAATAGCAAATGTATCACGGAAAATTTTAAGCTTTTTCAGAGTAAGGCTAGTGTCAACACGATCCTCTGCTAACCAAGGGAAACCTGGCATGTTTGACTCAGGAACCACAGCACGTGGATTCACTAAGTGAGCATAATGCCAGTCATCCGAGTAACGTTTACCTACGCGTGCTAGGTCAGGACCAGTACGTTTAGAACCCCATTGAAATGGGTGATCCCATACTGATTCACCAGCAACAGAGTAGTGACCGTAACGTTCTACTTCATCACGGAAAGGGCGGATCATTTGTGAGTGACAGTTATAACAACCTTCACGTACATAGATATCGCGGCCTTCCATTTCCAGCGCGTTTAGTGGACGTAAACCATCCACTGGCTTTGTTGTATCGTCTTGGAACATCAGTGGAGTGATCTCTACTAATGCGCCGAAGCTGATAGCAAAAACAGTCAAGATAGCCATAAGGCCGATATTTTTTTCGACTATTTCATGTTTGTTTTGTGAATTTTTATTGCTCATCATCTCACTCCGTTATGCTAATTGTGCTTGCGCATCTAATTTCAACGAATCATTCTTCGCTGAAATTGTACGGTAAACGTTATAAGCCATAACCAGCATGCCTGTGACGATGAATACACCGCCTAAGAAGCGCATAACATAGAAAGGATGTGATGCTTGTAGCGACTGTACAAAGCTGTACATTAATGTACCGTCGGCATTTACTGCACGCCACATTAGACCTTGCATAACACCTGAGATCCACATTGCTACAATGTAAAGTACAACACCCACAGTGTGTAACCAGAAGTGTGTATTAACAAGTTTCACGCTATACATACGACCTTGTGAAAATAACGCAGGGATAAGGTGGTAAATAGCACCGATAGAAATCATTGCAACCCAACCAAGCGCACCAGAGTGAACGTGGCCAACAGTCCAATCAGTGTAATGAGAAAGAGCATTAACTGATTTAATTGCCATCATTGGGCCTTCGAAGGTCGACATACCATAGAAAGACAACGATACAACTAAGAAACGTAGTACTGGATCAGTACGTAGTTTATGCCATGCACCAGATAACGTCATGATACCGTTGATCATACCACCCCAAGATGGAACGAATAAGATGATTGACATCACCATACCTAAACTTTGTGTCCAATCAGGAAGTGCAGTGTAGTGTAAGTGGTGAGGACCAGCCCAGATATACAGTGATATCAATGCCCAAAAGTGAACAACTGATAAACGGTATGAATAAACTGGACGACCAGCTTGTTTAGGCACGAAATAATACATCATACCCAAGAAACCAGCTGTTAATAGGAAACCTACAGCGTTATGACCGTACCACCACTGAACCATAGCATCTACTGCACCGGCGTAGATTGAGTATGACTTAGTCAGTGATACTGGTACTGCCATGCTGTTAACAATATGAAGTACTGCAACAGTAATGATAAAGCCAGCATAGAACCAGTTAGCAACATAGATATGAGACACTTTACGTTTAGCAATGGTGCCCATAAATACAACTGCATAGGTAACCCAGACAATAGCGATTAGAATATCGATTGGCCACTCAAGCTCAGCATATTCTTTTGAACTTGTTATACCTAGAGGTAGAGTGATAACCGCAAGTACGATAACTAACTGCCAGCCCCAAAATGTAAAGGCGGCTAATTTGTCGGAAAGAAGGCGCGTTTGACAAGTACGTTGAACAACATAATAAGATGTTGCAAAAAGTGCACTGGTACCAAATGCGAAAATAACTGCGTTCGTGTGTAACGGACGTAGTCGAGAGTATGTTAACCATGGTGTATCAAAGTTAAGTGCTGGCCAAGCTAATTGGGCAGCAATCAGAACCCCAATACTCATGCCAACGATGCCCCAAATCACTGTCATAATAGCGAATTGGCGTACAACCTTATAGTTGTACTCAGTTTGTGATGCTACTGTTTGGCTCATTTTCTGGCTTCCGCTGCAATAAATGCGTTTAGAAATGAATTACCCACTTTATAAAGTGGGGCCTACTATTATTCTCAAGTATGTTATCAAAAAACCCTCAATGCCTTGACTGCTTCAGAAAACAAACTCGAGAAACCCTTATTTTTGCGGGGAAATGATAAAATTTTTGGCCTAAAAAAGATAGGTCAATTGCATAAAATTATGACATCAATCAATTTTTCACATGCAGTTGGCTATTTTTTGACACACTTTTGTACATTTGTGTAAGAATTTTGTTCAGTGGTTGTATTTTAACAGTACGCTGATTAGTATCGGCCTTTAATTTATCTAAGGAATACTATGCCAATTAAGCTTTTAGTTGTGTTTTTAAGCGCATTGCATATGTTAATGGCGTGTGGCCCACAACCGCTAAGTATAGAAGCGCAAACCCAAGATGCAAGTTGTCGGCCAAATCAGTTATGCGAGTATGATAATCAGGTGAAAATTTGGTTGAGTGAGCAACAAATAACACCAGAGACGCCTTTTGAAATACATTTATCGTTACCAAGCACATTGTTAGTTCACAGTGCTAAGCTTGAAGGTATCACTATGTATATGGGATATATTCCAGTGTTGTTTGAGCCGCGTAATGATATTTTAGTCGCGCAAGGTATGGTTGGCATTTGTTCCGAGCGTAATATGACCTGGAAGTTGACACTCGAAGTTAAAAATCCACAGGGCCAATTTAAGCAGATATTTTATTACTTTGATGCGATTTATTGATATCAGTTTAATTCATATTAAATCGGATTGTTGGTTAAGAAGTTTGCTACCCGAAGCTTAGAGTATAGAGTTACGAACGTTCGTTATCAATTATTCTACCCATCCATACACGCAATTTTTGGTACCTTCATTAGCTAAGTATTAGCTGACTTCATGCATTAATAATGCACTGGACCCATTTTTTTAATTGAACCTTTAACTCATCAAAACACTTCAAAGCAATATTTACTGAAATAATACGCTAAACATTAAGTTGAGTATCTATTTGTAAATCAGAGTTTTCAGTTTAAGTCTCGCCTCGTTTTTATATTTTCAGTTAAATTTATAGAGTGCGCATAAAACCACCTTATTTTGACATTAAGCTGCAATGAACAAAGCTAAAAACCACTACATTGCTATCAAAAAAGTTGCATAGAGCTTAAATACGCAAAATTATTGCATAACTATGGTTAGCAGTTGTTGGTCAGTTTTGCAGTTTTAATAAAATGATGTGATTAACTTGTGAAATTTTCTGATTTAGGTATTTTTTATACGTTAATTACATATAATTACAAAATCCATTAGTTTGATTTCATACATGTTTAAAATGTTTTTGTTTGTCCTTAAGTTTATGAACTTAAAGTGTATTAACTAGTTAACAATGAAACATTCATTAACTAACGTACCTGTTGCAGGTTTATCAATAATCACAAAGATAATTATTGACCACTCATTCAGATTTCATTCAGTTAAATCCGCCTAAGTTGCCATCGCTGACTCGATATTCTCAAATAAAACGAGCGCTACCTGAGCAAGGTATTTCTCCAACAAGTAGGGTTTCACATGAAAAAATCTATGATTGGCTTAGCTGTTGTCACAGCTATTCCTATGTTTTCAACAATGCAAGTAGCAGCAGCTGAAAATGCGGCGCAAACTATCGAAAAAATTCAAGTAACGGGTTCTCGCATTAAGCGTTCAGATATGGAAACCGCTAGCCCAGTTACATTAATTGGCGCCGATGATATTAAAGCAATGGGTGCAACAAGCATCGATAGCGTATTACAAAAGATGACCGCTACAGGCGGCGCAATGACAAACCCTGGTGTTAATAATGGATCTGGCGGTAACGCATCGATTAACCTTCGCGGTTTAGGTTCTCAACGTACTTTAGTGCTTGTTAACGGTCGTCGTATGATCAACTCAGGGACTGGTGCAGCGTCTACCGTTGATTTAAACACTATTCCAGTATCAATGATCAAGCAAATTGAAGTACTTAAAGATGGTGCTTCTGCTGTTTATGGTACTGATGCTGTGGCAGGTGTTGTAAACATCATCCTTAAAAATGACTTTGAAGGTTTAGATTTAAATGTAAACACTGCAATGACTTCAAAGCATGATGCAACTGAAAATTCAATTGATTTTACAGTTGGTACTTCTTTTGATAAAGGTAACATTGTTTTTGGTGCTCAGTACACTAATCGTGGCCAAGCAAGCCAAAGTGATCGTGACTTCTCAAGCTGCCCACTACTAGAAGGCGCAAATGGCCTATATTGTGGTGGTTCTTCATTCAGCGAAGGTGGACACATTCAAAGTAATGTGACGGCTGATATCTTAAATAAAGATGGTGAATTAGAGAAGACGGGTGTTGCTGACGACAGTGGTTTAAGTGGACTAGGCGGTACTTTACATCGCTACACAACAGCAGCTGATGCATACAACTACTCAAAAAGTAGCTATTTATATACACCAATGAATCGTTTAAATATTACGGGTCTTGGTACATATGAACTTACCGACGATACAAATTTCTTCAGTGAATTCACTTATACTAAACGTTGGTCAGAGCAGCAGTTAGCTCCACAACCAATTAACTTTGCATTTAACTACGATCCAAGCACTATGGGCAATAGCTTATTAGGCCAAACGTATGATAAACGTCAAGTTGTTAATAATGCGTTTGTAGAAGATGCAAATGGTGATTATGTTACAACGCCAACCAACTACGCTGCAGGTGACCCAATTAGCTACCGTCGTCGTATGAGCGAAAGTGGTACTCGTAACTACACCCAAACTGTAGATACTGTGCGCATAGTTGTTGGTGCTGAAGGTGTAATTAATGATTACTCTTGGGATCTTTCTGCAAATTTTGGTCGTAACGATTCAGTAAGTAAAACCAGCAATCTTCACAATGTTTCGGCGTTAAAAGCGGCCGTAGATGCTGGCACATTTAATCCTTTAAATGAAGCTGATTGGGCTCAAGCAAATGTAAATCCTTATATTTACAAAGAACAAGAATCAGGTGGCAGCCAGTTATTTATCGTTGCTGGTTCACTGTCTGGTGAGATGTTTGAACTACCTGCAGGTTATGCTGCATTTGCTGCTGGCGTAGAGCATCGTCAAGAAAAAGCATGGCAAGATCCTGACTCAATTGCTGCACAAGGTCTAGGTAATGATCCTCGTATCGATCCAACAAGTGGCGGCTTTGATGTTGATGAAGCTTATGTCGAATTTGCAATTCCATTATTAGCAGATGCACCTTTAGCGCAAAGTGTTGAATTAAGTGCGGCAATTCGTGCTTTTGATTACAGCACCTTTGGTTCAGATAATACTTGGAAGTTAGGTTTAACTTGGAGAGCAACAGACGAGCTAATGATGCGTGCTGTGCGTTCAACAGCTTTCCGTGCACCTACTGTTGATGAATTGTATTCTGGTAAAGCAATATCTTATGATGGTGTAACTTACCCTGGCGCAGACGATCAAGCTGAAGTTACTGTTGGTGGTAATACAGCTTTAACTCCAGAAGAAGCTGATACATTAACATTCGGTATTGTGTATGAGCCTGAGTGGATTAGCGGCTTTTCAATGACAGTAGATTACTACGATATTGAAATTGAAAATGCGATCAGTACTTACACTAGTCAATTCGTTGTTGATCAATGTATTAATCCTAGCGGCACAGGTACTACACTGTGTGAAAATACCGGTGCATTTATACGTCCAGATGGTCGTATAGTATTTAATAACCAGTTACGTAATATCGGTTCTGAAAAAACATCAGGTATTGATTTAAACTTAGCGTATTCATTTGATGCATTAGGTGTAGCTTGGAAAGCAGGCTTAGATACAACATATTTAGACGAGTATGTAGTAGACACTGGTGCTGTGATTGATTACCAAGGCTACGTTACAAATGGTAGCGGTGGTTTTGCAGATCTTAAGTCAAACTTCCACCTTACAGCAAGCAGTGATAGCTGGGATGCAACGTATGAAGCCCGTTATATTGCCGGAATGGATAGCTTTACATGTCGTAATGAACCGGGTAAATGTATTGCACCAACGACTCCATCTATTGTATACCACGATATAAGTGGCTCATATATGATAAATGATATCGTGAGTGTTTCAGCTGGTGTAAATAACTTATTTGATAAACAACCACCTTATTACTCAGGTAACTACGATTCAAATACTGATCCGTTCACATATGATGTATTAGGTCGTCGTTTCTTTGCTGGTGTGAATGTTAAACTTTAATCAGTAAGTAACTTTGATTTTATCTAAGGCCTAGTTTTTACTAGGCCTTTTTTTATTGAACAAATGAAAGTGTGGCAGTAAACTAGAGGCATCTTTTTACTTATTAGGAGAGCTGATTGCTAAAACAGGATGAAAACTTATCCTTTATAATTGAACCTGAATTGAGCCCGCGCTCTGAACAGCGCATTGATATGTATTTTTCTATTCCGAATGAAATGGGCATCAATCCGCAAACGTTAACAGAAGAATCGTATTTTAATAACCACTTCAAATCGTATTTAGCGTATAACGCCAATAATATCCATTTACCTTTAGTGCGCAGTCGCTTTGTTAGTAAAAATAAAGGTGAACAACAAGACTATCGGCAAAACCTCAATTTGTATTGTTATCAAGTCCGCCTAGCGATTGATACCGATATCAAAGATACCTTGAAGATTGAAGAAGTTGATGAGTTTTATCAGCGCGCTATTGAATTATGTGAACAAAGTCAAAGCTTACTTAAAAAACTAAGGCGTTACACACCAGATGATGAAAAACTGATCTCGTTTTATACCAATGCAGATAACTATCTGAGTTGGCATATTGAGCAGTCGTTTTTAAAATTACTTGACGAAGGGCCTCGTAGCAGTGATTTCGCGAAAGAGCGTAATGATCTGATGAATTTTTGTAAAGCCGAGCAAGATTATCGACATGAGCTGCAATATAACTCGGAATCAACCCTTCAGGATGCAAACCGGATCACCAATAAGATGCGTCTTTTACAGCGTTTGATTGAGCATGGTGTGGTGTTAAATCGTAATACTCGTTACCTTAATAGTTATTTAAAACGATTGGTTAAAGGAACCGTTACAGCGATTATAATGGCGCTTGTTATGGTTGTGGTTCTGAATGCGCGGATCTCATTTACCGAAGTGACTGCGACATTAGTGATCATTTTGGGCGCTATTTACGGGATGCGAGAAATTTTTAAAGAAGACATAACACGAGTTATTTGGCGAGCCATTGTGAAAGGGCGGCCAAAATGGCGGTTTCAATTTCGAAATAGTGTAACCAAAGATAAAATAGCTACACAATACATCTGGCTTGAATATACACGCTTTAAACATATTCCAGAGGATGTACGAAAAATATTTTCAAAACGACGTCAACAAAATAAACAAGCAGCGCAATGGCTGCACTTTGCCAGTGAAATTCGGGTTAATGCAAAAGAGTTTTTACCTGGTTATGATAGCTTGCAACAGACCTTGCAGTTTAGTTTAGCGGCGTTTGCGCGGAACTTAAAAAAAGGCGAAGGTAAACTGTATCATCTTGATAGTAATAAAATATCAAAACAAAGTGTGGAGCGCCGCTATCAACTAAATGTAGTGCTTTCATATCAAAATGACGAAGAGATAAAGTATCAGCGTTATAAAATCACTTTAAATAGAAGTAAAATTGTTAGTATTGAGCTTATTTATAGCGAAATGGAATAAAAGTTGTCGTCGATTTTCTTATCTATCAGGTATTATCTCCCTCATTTTACACAGCTTGAGGGGAAGTGATATGCGCTTTCTGATTTCCAGGATGGCCGCAACCAGTCAATGTCCACCACGTAAACCAATGAGTAAAATTATGTGGTCTTTACTTGGGTCATTTTTGGGCATTTATTTGGTTGCTATAATTGGTAAAAGTTTACAGTTTGATCCGTTAACTAATTTATTTTTAATTGGTTCTTTAGGTGCAACTGCAGTGCTTGTTTACGGTGCGCCATTAGCGGAGTTTTCTCAGCCGCGCAATCTTATTGGCGGTCATGCTCTCAGCGCGTTGGTAGGTGTGACTGTGGCAAAACTGCTAACTGCTGATTTAATGTTGGCAAGTGCTTTGGCTGTATCATTATCAGTTGCAGTTATGCACTTAACACGTACTTTGCATCCTCCCGGTGGCGCTACTGCATTGATTGCGGTTATTGGTGGTAATGGTATACAACAGCTTGGTTATTACTATGTGCTTAGCCCTGTGTTGTTTGGTACGACAATTATGCTGTTAGTTGGGTTGCTAGTTAATAATTTATCACGCAATCCTAAACGTCATTATCCTGTTTATTGGTGGTAATAACATTAAGTCAGTAGGTAGTAAGTTTGTTACTACCTACTGCAATGGTTTATTTTTCTAAACCAGTTTTACTGTACAAAGATACTTTGTTTGACACTAAGGTTATTTCAATGTTTTTACTGTCATCGCCCCATGTACAATTTGTGTGTAGGGTTTTTTCAACACAATTATCAGCACTGCCTAAAATAGCTTCTACTGCAGTTTTATCCATGCCAATTTCGATTTTTTCGTAGTTCTCTAAGCTTACTTTTGAGCAAGCTGCTAGGCTTAATGCTGCAGCAATAATTAAAAGCTTTTTCATTCGGTCATCTTCCTTTATTTAGTGTTTGAATTTTCTAATTTGTACAATCATGCCCATTTTAGGATGGTCAAAATAATGAATGTCGCCACTTATAACACGTTTGAATTGTGCGAACCGAGCGTGTTGGATTTCACCGTTGGCTTGTCTTTCATTCACATCAAAACTGGCATTAATAAATAAATAATGGCGCAAGTAAATATTAAAGCTACCATCTAGCTCCCATTGATCCGTAGCTTGTTCAACTACTGGGGCTATGCTCTGGTTGGTGTTGACTAAACTAATAAAGTCATTATTTGTATACTGTGGCGTTTGCGCAATCACAGGAGCGCGTAATAATTTACCGCCAAACAGTTTAATGCTTTCAGAGCGAGATTGGCTCGCACCTTCAAAACGCCATCCGGTATGAAGTATAGGCTTGAGTCCTTTTTGCGCCAGCTCTTGCTGTTGTGATATAAATTGTAGCTGTTCGGGAGCAAGTAGGTAGGTTTGCTCCATATCGTCTTTAACAGGCGCTATTGGGCTAAGTGGCAGTGCTGAGTAACTGTGTAGGTAGTCAATACTGCCATCACATAAATTAGAGCGATTGGCACCAATCACAGAATCGGTTAATGACTGTGAATTAAAGCGAGTGTCGCCGTTGATACACTCCTGTTTAGCTTGCGCAGTATAAAGTGGTGTCAGTAAATCAACGCTACGCTTGGCCTTAATTTGCTCTTTGTCTAAGCTAAAATCCTCTTGCAAATAAGGGGCAGGGCGCTGTTTGAATATCAGTACTTCTACTTCAAACCAACGTTCTGCAAATGCTGTGCTACTAAATACACAACACAATAGGATAAGAGATTTTTTAAGCAACATTAATGGCTAACCTTTTTTTCGAAATCTGCAATCATTGCAGTGACCATTTTTAAGCGTTCGCGGGCATTCGCCTCATCGATCGCAAAGCGCAACTTATTTGCACCATCCATTTTATACACCTTAGGTGCACTTTGTATCAAACCTATAATGAAGCTAGGGTTAACCTTAGTATGTTGACTAAACTCAAAATAGCCACCTTTTGGATTTGCTTCAATTTTTTTAATGCCTAATTCGCTGGCTTTGAGTTTCAGTTGTTGCAAACTAAATAGGTTTTTAGTTGCATCAGGCAGCAGGCCGAAGCGATCAATCAGCTCAACTTGTAATTCGTCCATATCATCTAGGTTAGCGCAGCTGGCAACCCGTTTGTAAATACCTAGTCGCGCATTTACATCGTGAATATAATCTTCAGGCAGTAAAGCGGCTAATTTTAAGTCCACTTCACTTTGTTGTTGTAGCAAGTTATCAAGGGTAGGCTCTTTGCCTTCACGAAGAGATTTCACAGCTTGCTCAAGCATTTCCATATATAAGCTAAAGCCGATGGTCTGCATTTGTCCTGATTGATCATCACCAAGCAACTCACCAGCACCACGGATCTCTAAATCGTGGGTTGCGAGTGCAAAACCGGCACCTAAATCTTCCAGTGACTCGATGGCTTCAAGGCGTTTTACAGCATCTTTCGACAGCCCTTTAGGATTACCCGTTAATAAGTAAGCATAAGCTTGATGATGGCTGCGACCAACTCGACCCCGTAACTGATGTAACTGCGCCAAGCCTAGTTTATCGGCTCTATCCATAATAATTGTGTTTGCTGTGGGGATATCAATTCCCGTTTCAATGATGGTAGTACATACGAGTACGTTGTATTTCTGGTGGTAAAATTCGCTCATCAGTTGTTCTAAATCACGTTCGCGCATTTGGCCATGGGCAGAAGCGACGCTTGCTTCAGGTACCCACTCACTAATTTCTTCTGCCACGCGGTCAATAGTTTCAACGTTATTATGTAAAAAGTATACTTGGCCACCACGCTTTATTTCCCGCAATACCGCCTCTCTGATCAAATCTGCATCGCGTTGACGAACAAATGTTTTAACCGCTAAGCGTTTTGCAGGAGGGGTAGCGATGATTGAAAGATCACGCATACCACTCATGGCCATATTTAATGTACGTGGGATAGGTGTTGCAGTGAGTGTTAAAATGTCAACATCGGCACGCAGTGATTTTATCTTCTCTTTTTGACGTACCCCAAACCGGTGTTCTTCATCGACAATGAGCAAGCCAAGATCTTTAAATATAATATCGGCTTGGATCAATTTGTGAGTACCAATGACGATGTCCAAGGTACCTTTAGCCATTTTTTCTAGGGTGTCTTTTTGTTCTTTAGGTGAATTAAAGCGAGACAGCACACCGACTTCAATGGGTAAGTCGGCAAATCGATCTTTAAAGTTTTCAAAGTGTTGTTGTGCAAGCAAGGTAGTTGGTACTAAAACGGCTACTTGTTTATTGTCGTTTACAGCAACAAAGGCGGCGCGCATCGCAACTTCAGTTTTGCCAAAACCTACATCACCACAGACTAACCTATCCATTGCTTGTTTACTTTGCATATCACCTAGCATAGCTTCGATAGCGTTACGCTGATCGTCAGTTTCCTCAAATGGAAACCCATCGCTAAAGACGCGATAAGCAGCACCATCAAGTTTAAAGGCATTCCCCGGTTTTGCTTGGCGCTGGGCGTAAATATCGAGTAATTCAGCGGCCACATCACGTACCTTTTCCGCCGCGCGTTTTTTCGCTTTTTCCCAAGCATCAGATCCCAGTTTATGCAGCGGTGCACTGGCTTCTTCGCCACCAGAATAACGACTGAGCATATGCAGGGCTGACACTGGCACATACAACTTTGCTTCATTGGCATAGGTAATGGTTACAAACTCAGTGATCAGTCCCGCCGCATCAATCGTTTGCAGACCTTGGTAGCGGCCTACACCATGATCCAAGTGTACAATCGGTTGGCCAACTTTAAGTTCAGCTAAGTTACGGATGAGCGCATCTTGGCTAGCTTCGTATTTATGTTTACGACGGCGACGCTGCGATACTTTAATGCCAAGTAATTCTTGTTCAGTAACAATGGATAATGCGGGCTTTGTACCAAGTACCACACTTTGTTCTAGTGGGCTGACAATTAAGCCAACATCGCTACTACTATTTACAAATTCATCGAATGATGAAAACTCTTTAAACTTTAAGCCACTGGGTTTAAGTATAGCGAGCAGAGATTCACGGCGACCATCGGATTCTACTGACAGTAAGATACGGCCTTTTTGTTTCTTTTGCGCTGCTACATAATTTATAAATGCTTGATAGGGTTCATGTAGTTTATGATCAATGCGTATTGCGGGTAACTCGCTGGTGACTAGATTTTTATTGCCTGCTTTTGTCGCGAGTTTTGCTTGCGATAACCGAATGCGAGCAAAGTTGCCTAAATTTTCAAACAGTTCATTAATGGGTTGATAAAGTGCAACTGGCTCAAGTAACGGGCGCAGTGGATCGACTCGACGGTTTTCATAACGCACATTAATATCATGCCAAAAATGCTCCGCAGCATCTTCTAAATCTCCCAGTTGCATCACTGTTGCAGTATCTGGCAGGTAATCAAAGATAGTGGCTAATTGCTCAAAAAACAGCGGCATATAATATTCGATACCAGCAGGCCAATTGCCTTTGGTCACTTGCATATACACGGAATCTTGCGATGAGCTGGCACCAAATTTTTCACGGTAGTTTATTCTAAATCGTTCAACATCGGCTTCGTTGGTAGGGAACTCATGAGCAGGTAGTAATTCAATTTTATCGACTTTTTCATCCGAGCGTTGGCTTTCAACATCAAATAAACGAATGGTATCAAGTTCGTCATCAAGAAAATCGAGTCTAAATGGATGCGGACTGCCCATTGGGTATAAATCAACAATCGAGCCACGAATGGCGTATTCACCATGCTCCATGACTTGTTGCACATGTAAATAGCCTGCTTGCTCTAAGTTACTGCGAAGTTTGTGGGTATCGAGAATATCACCGACTTTAAAATTAATGGTTGAACCATAAATAAACGAAGCAGGGGCGGTACGTAGCATCAAGGTAGACACAGGCACAATTAATACACTTTGTTGTTCTTTTTTTAAAGTATTTAAGGTGGCTAAGCGCGATGAAATTATATCTTGATGGGGTGAGAAATGATCGTAAGGCAACGTTTCCCAATCAGGGAATATCATTACTGGATGCTCGGGGAGCAAGCACTCCAACTCTGTTTCAAGGCGCAATGCACTGGGTGTATCAGGGGTAACAATAAGCACTAAGCCAGCTTGTTGTTTAACTCCTTGTGCAATGGCAATACTTAAACCACTGCCAGTGAGTTGCCCCCATTGAATTTTATCTTTTTGAGATTTTACCCAAGGCAAGGCTGCCCATTGCGCAAACGCCATTTACTACTCCTTTAATGCGCCTCAACTGAGGCGCTAATTTATTCTTAATCGCGATATATTTTGGTTAAATCGTGGTAATGATCTATACGACGGTCGCGTAGGTACGGCCAAATGCGTCTTACATTTTCAGAACGCTTTTGATCAAGTTCAACAAGTAACAGTTGCTCATCAGTGTTGTTGGCTTCTGCTAGCAGTTCACCTTGAGGACCCGCTATAAACGAGTTACCCCAAAATTGAATACCTTCACTTTGACCACTTGGATCACTTTCATGACCGACACGATTACAACTAATCACGGGTACGCCATTGGCAACCGCATGTGCGCGTTGCGATATTACCCACGCATCTTTTTGACGTGTTTTCTCGCCTTCGTCATCACGTGGATCCCAGCCAATTGCGGTTGGGTAAATTAATAGTTCAGCACCGGCCATTGCCATTAAACGCGCAGCCTCTGGAAACCATTGATCCCAACACACTAAGACACCAAGTTTGCCGACAGAAGTTTGAATTGGTTCGAAACCTAAATCACCCGGAGTGAAATAAAACTTTTCGTAAAAGCCTGGATCGTCAGGGATATGCATTTTACGGTATTTACCCGCAATTGTGCCGTCTTTTTCAAGCACTACCGCAGTATTGTGATAAAGCCCTGTGGCACGTTTTTCAAATAAAGAGGCAACAATAACAATGCTTAATTCTTTTGCAAGCTCAGCTAAAGTGTCGCTACTTGGGCCAGGAATAGTCTCTGCCAAATCAAATACATCAACATCTTCGGTTTGACAAAAGTACAGACTGCGATGTAATTCTTGTAACACCACCAGTTGTGCGCCTTGGCTTGCGGCATCGCGAATACCGGCAATTGATTTTGCCATGTTTTGTGCGGCATTATCACTGTTACTTTGCTGCACTAAGGCAACGGTTAAATTTGCAGGGCTGCTCATAATGATGCTCCAGCTAAAAATCCACGGGGTAATTGCATAGTAATGCAGTGTAAACTACCAAATTGATGAATAATTGGTAAGCAGTTTACGCCTATTATTTGATGCTCAGGGTAGGCCGTTTGAATTTGTGCTAAGGCTAATTCGTCATTGGCATCAGCATAAATAGGCACAAGTACAGCTCCATTAATGATTAAATAATTTGCGTAGGTGGCAGGTAACCTGTCGCCATCATCATTAAATACGGCTTTTGGCCATGGTAAATCAATTAAGGTATAAGGTTTAGCTGTTGTTGTTTTAAAACCTTGTAACTGCTTTTCCATGGCATCAAGAGCGCTGAAGTGTTGGTCATTTTTATCATCACACTTTACATACACTAAGGTATCATTAGGCGCAAAACGCACTAAAGTGTCGATATGACTGTCGGTATCGTCACCGGCTAAATAGCCATGATCAACCCATAAAAAGTCGGTGGCGCCAAGTTGTTCACGCAAGCACTGTTCAATGTCTTGTTGGGTTAGATTTGGATTACGATTTGGATTAAGCAAACATTCACTGGTGGTCAATAGTACACCGTGTTGATCAATCTCTACACCGCCACCTTCAAGAACTAAATCAAGCACGTGGTATTGATTGCGCGTATCGGCAAGTTGTTTAACTAGTACCGCATTAATTTTATTATCTAATTCACTGGTAAATTTATTACCCCAGCCATTAAAGGTAAAATCAACAATTTTTAGTTGGCTATTATCAGCAACTGCGGCGCAGGTTAATGGGCCATGATCACGTGCCCACGTATCGTTACAGGGAGTAACAACAAAATGCACGCGGCTCAAATCAACAGCGTTGGTATGCAATAACTGGCTAATGTGTGTTTTTAAGGCTTCATCATGAGCGATGATCACTAATTGCTCTGCATTACAAATATGCTGACATAATTGCACGTATACAGGCTCTACAGCGGTTAAATTGTCGCACCAATCAGTGGCTTGGTGTGGCCAAGTGAGCATAACGGCGTCTTGCTCAGCCCATTCGGGTAAAAGTCTAAAGTTCATGAATTTAATAAACAAACAAAGGTGCTATTAGTTTAGCATTTCAACTATAGCCAAGCCACTTCAAAATGAGGGTTGCTAGTATCTATATTATTCTGGTTTTGTTGGCTCTGTTGTGTCTTGGTTATCAAAGTTGTCGCTTTCATGTTGCAGCAGCTGACGCTTTTTCAGTTGTCTGGTTTGTGCATGTAAACTAGCACGTACCACAAGTTCTTGATCAGTATCGCGGATGGCTTTAAAAAGTAGGGTGTATTGGTAGTGTTCATCGTCAATCTTATTAACCGCAACTACCTCGGTATAACAATAAATAGCAGAGGCTTCATGCTGTAAAAATAATTTAGTGCGAAATACTTGGCCAATAGAGTAGACTTTTGTATCGGTTAGTTTGACACCGCCACCGCCGTAGCTATCACAATAAATGGCGTTATCTTCGGGCTGCTCTGAGGCTAATATATGGCTCATGATCAAGTCGATTTTACGCGATTGTGCTTGTAAAAATACGGCAAGCTCTTGTGCCAAATCACCAAGGCTACGCAATGGTCTTAACGAGCTTTGCTCTAATTCACTAACCTCATTGGCCAATTTAAATAACGGTGGGATATCTGCTTCTAGTTGCGCTAAGGTAGTAGGCACTTTGCTATCGTCAACAGCAAATAAATTTACTCGATTACTTTCATCAATCTGAAAGTACTGCTCAAACTCGGTTAATTTTTCACTATTCATCATAAGGCTCCTCGACGCAATAGTTTAATAGTAGCGCCGACAGTATAAAATTGCTAGTTATCAAATTACCATAAAAAAGGGCAAACCACTGTTTGCCCTTATATTTTTGTAGCTGAGCTTAAATCATAAATTACCCTCTTGGGTGTCGACATGTTCACGCTTGTGGTGGCTTGCAATTTCATCGGATAAATCTGCTCGCGAGCGTTTTTCAGTAAGTTTGCGCTCAGTTAACCAATAAAAGAACAGTGGTACAAAGAACACGGCAAGGAAGGTTGCTGCCATCATGCCGCCCATAACGCCAGTACCAACGCTATGACGTGCACCTGCACCGGCGCCTGAGCTCAATACTAATGGCACTACACCTAAAATAAAGGCCATCGAAGTCATGATGATGGGTCTAAATCGAAGGCGGGCAGCTTCAAGTGCTGCAGCGCTTGCGCTCCAACCTTGTTGATGTTTCATCAATGCATATTCAACAATCAAAATGGCATTTTTACTGGCTAAACCAAGTAAGGTCACTAAGCCGATTTGGAAGTACACATCGTTAGTCATGCCTACTAACCAGATTGATACCAATGCGCCAAAGGTTCCAAATGGCAATGCTAGCATCACCGATAGTGGCAATGACCAACGCTCATATAGTGCTGCAAGGATTAAGAAAACCATGATCACCGCAAGGCCTAAAGCAATTCCTGTGGTACCTGAGCTGCGTTTTTCTTGATACGCAGAGCCGGTCCAGTCGTAGGTCATATCCGGTGGTAATACTGCTTTTGCAATACGTTCAACTTCAGCAATTGCTTGGCCAGAGCTGTAACCGGGTGCAGCATTACCGAGCAGTTTTACCGCAGGCAAGTTATTATAACGATTTAGATTTTCTGGTCCGCGGCTATATTCAATATTAGTAAACGCAGACATAGGGACCATAGTACCTTGACTGTTTTTTACATAAATTCGTCCAATGTCATCAGGCTTCATTCTAAATTCAGCTTCTGCTGACATGAGTACTTGCCAAGCTCGGCCAAACTTATTGAAGTCGTTCACATAATAAGTACCCAGTGTGCCGGCAAGGGCTGTAAAGGCATCGTCAATTTCAATGCCCATTGCGCGGGCTTGTTCACGATCTACATCAACTTTAAGTTGCGGTGCATTTGGTCGCCACAACGTTTGTAGGCCACTTAAAATAGGGCTATTTTGTGCTTCAGCCATCATTAAACCCATGGCTTGTTGCAGTTTTTCTGGGCCACCTGCGCCTTTGTTTTGAATATAAAATTCAAATCCGCCAGTGCTCCCTAAACCAAAAATAGCAGGGGGGTTAAACGCTAAAACAAGTGCTTCGTTGATATGCGCAGTTTTCATAAACAGCTCATTAACCAAACTTTTAGTATCAACCTCTCGTTCATCCCAATGTTTTTGGGTGACGAATAAGGTGGCTGCACTGTTTTTATAACCGCCGCCAATAAAATCAAAGCCTGTAAATGCCACCACATTTTCATTGGCAGGATTAGATTGTACGGCGCTAATAACTTCAGCCACTACTTTTTCTGTACGCTCAAGGGATGAGCCGTCAGGTAAGAAAATAGCTGAAATATAGTAGCCTTGGTCTTCATCAGGCACTAATGAACCTGGAGTGCTTTTCCAAAGGCCAATGGTAATTGACACCATACCAATCATCAGCAATAAACCTAATGCGCCTCGGCGCACCATAAAACCAACAGCACCCACATACTTACTGGTTATTTTAGTAAATACACGGTTGAACCATAAAAAGAAGCTTGCGGTTTGTTTATGCTCTTGTTTTAAAATAAGCACACATAAAGCTGGGGTCATTGTTAGTGCAACTATGCCAGATAAGCTCACAGCAATTGAAATGGTGATCGCAAACTGACGGAATAGTTCGCCAGTTAAGCCACCTAGAAATGCAATTGGCACAAACACTGAGCAAAGTACTAGAACAATAGCAACAACAGGTCCTGATACTTCTTTCATCGCTTTTATTGCGGCTTCATGGGCGCTCACATGCTCTTCGTGCATGATACGCTCTACGTTTTCAAGTACCACTATGGCGTCATCCACTACGATACCAATAGACAGTACCATACCAAATAAAGTCAATGAGTTAATAGAATAACCAAGCATATACATGCCAGCAAACGTACCAAGTAATGACACCGGTACGGCAAGAGTTGGGATCAGTGTGGCGCGCCAATTTTGTAAAAATAAGAACACCACTAAGAAAACCAGTACCATTGCTTCAAGTAGTGTTTTCACTACTTCGCGGATCGAGACTTCAACAAAACGGGTGGTATCGTACGAATTTAAGTGAGCAAGTCCAGTGGGAAATTGCTGAGTTAACTCTGCTAATACGCCATTAACTTCTGCTGCTACATCAAGTGCATTGGCACCAGGTTGTAGGAAAATACCTAATAGTACAGCTTCTTTGCCGTTGATAGTGCCTCTGAAGTTATAATCTTTTGCACCAAGTTCAACACGGGCAATGTCTTTTAAACGTAAGCTACTGCCATCAAGGTTTGAACGAATAATGATTTCTTCAAATTGTTCAGGCTCTGATAAACGCCCTTGAGCGGTAACACTGTAAACCAGCTCTTGCGCTGATTGTGAAGTGGGGGTTGCACCAATCGAACCGGCTGCATATTGAGAGTTTTGGCTGCGAACTGCCCCTGCGACTTCTTCAACAGTAACACCGAGCTGACTCATTACATCAGGGCGCAGCCAAATACGCATGGCGTAATCTTTCGCACCAAAAATTTGTACACTCGTTGTACCAGGAACACGTTTAATACGGTCTAAAATATTCAGGGTGACATAGTTTGAAGTCCATAGACTATCACGAGTGCCGTCCGGTGAATAAAACGCATGAACTTGCAAAAAACTCGATGAACCTTTTTGCACCACCACGCCTTGGCGCCGTGTTTCTTCAGGTAAACGAGCTTCAACTTGCTTTACACGGTTATTGACGTTAACTGCTGCTTGGTCAATATCGGTGCCAATTTCAAACGTTATTTCAATGGTTGTTGCACCAGAGCTGGTCGAGGTTGAAGACATATACATCATGCCTTCAACACCGGTAATCGCATTTTCAATCGGCGCGGCTACGGTTTGTTCGAGTACTTCAGCCGACGCACCCGGATAGGCTGCTGTCACTTGCACAACGGGTGGGGCAATTTCAGGGTATTGGGCGATCGGCAAGCTGCGCATGGCAGCCAGGCCCGCCAGCACAATAACAATTGAGATCACAAACGCAAAAATAGGTCTGTCGATAAAATAACGAGAAAACATAAAACTCCCTGCGCCTATTCTGCGCTTACGTTGTTTGTTGCATTGTTAACGGCCACTGGCATGCCTGGAAAGAAAATCTTTGCCATACCATCGATGATCACTTCATCGCCTTGCTGTATGCCTGATTTAATCAACCAAAAGTTTTTATCACCTTGATTATCTGGCTTTTGGATCCACTCACCTACTTCAACGGGAGCTGGGCGCGCAATCGTGCCGCCTTGTTCATTTTTAGCGACTACATAAACAAATTTACCAGTGCCATTATCAAGTACCGCACGTTGTGGTATTACAAATGCATTTTTGCGTACCGCACCACTTAACATCACTCGCACAAATTGACCTGGGCGAAGTTCAAAATCAGTGTTGGGGATAATTGCTTGTAGTTCGCTGGTGCCGGTATTTGGATTAATACGTACATCGGAGAAGTTAACTTTGCCACTTTTATTGGAGAGTGAACCGTCTTGCAATTTAATGCTCGTGTGCCACTGACCTTTTTCTGGCAGCGATAATGAGCCATTTGCAACATCTTGACGCATTTGTAATTGTTCACGCTCAGAAATACCAAATCGTAAACGAATAGGATCAAACTGGGTAATTTGCGTTAATAATAGATCGGGACCTGATACAAAAGTACCTACCGACACAAATTCACGGCCCACCACTCCAGCGACAGGTGCTTTTACTTGCGCATATTCTAAATTCAGTTGGGCTTCTTTTAATGCAACTTTCGCGGCCTCTAACGTCGTGTTAGCAATATCTTGGGTGGAGCTGGCGTTATCATAATCCCGTTGTGAGACTGATTTCTCAGCACGTAGTTTGGCTAATCGTTTCACTTCACGTTCGGCTTGCACTAAAGATGCTTTTGCACCATTAAGAGCTGCTTGCGCGCTTTCAACCGCCAATTGATAGGGGGCTAAATCCACAGTGAAAAGTGACTGACCTTGCTTAACTGTCTGGCCTTCATCAAAGTTACGAGATTCTAGGATCCCCGTTACTCTGGCACGTACTTGAACTTCTTTAGAACCTGATAAGGTTGCCGGTAGTTCAATAGTGAATGGGGCATCTTCATAGGTTGCTATGGTTGTTGCCACAGCTGCTGGATGCATTGCTGCTTGTTCGGCTTTAGGTGCTTCACTACAACCTTGTAGAAACAACGAAGCCGAGGTAAATAAGAATAAAGATAATTTTGATGGTGCGAAAGACAGACGCATGGTTACTCCACAGTTCCAATTGTTAAGTATAAATAATATGTAACATTTTATAAGCTAATAGCATGACATTCTGTTGATTTTATCATCAGCTTGACTTACGTGGTGCTTAATCCATTTAGCTTAGTTAAATACGAGTGTATACCTTAAATTTTTACAGGTATATGCTGGTGTTTATTTTTTTCATTGCATTTTAAAGAGTGTAGAACATATTAGGGCTATATGAACCAAGTCGCAGCAACCGTGGTTTTTAAAGCGTAATTTAGTTTAATAACTAAATAATTGAGCGCTTTTATGCGCCCCGCAATAAAGCTGTTTATAAAATAATGAAGTCATTGTTTTGTATGACAATAGCTTAATTATGACGTGCTGTAAGTGCTTTGTTAGCGAAACTGCTTTAATAACCACAAAATTAACAAATTGCCTTGTAATTGGCGCTAAAACTCGTACCCTAGGCGTAATAATAATAGCAAGGGTAAAGTTAATAATGACGCGCAAGCCGACATTATCTACAACATTTATTGATCTGTCTTCACAGTTGCGACGTTTTGTTTCGCGGATTGTACAACCAGATGACGTGGAAGATATAGTACAAGAAACCTTTGTTAAGAGCTATCAGGCTGATTTAAAACAAGATATTAAATATACGCGCAGTTATATGCTAAAGACTGCCAAGCATTTGGCGCTTAACCATATTGCTAAATGGGATAATCAGCATTGCGATTCATTAGATACCTCTGATGATTATCAGCAGTCGTTGCGATCTATGCAGCTTGAGGATGAAGTGACCTCAAAAGAGCGCTTTTTACTGTTTTGCCGTGCTACTGAGCAACTAAGCCAGCCAGTGCGAAAATGTTTTATTTTAAAGAAAGTATATGGCATGAGCCAAAAAGAAATCGCAGCGCAAATGAAGTTAAGTGAAAGTACGGTTGAAAAACATATTGCCAAAGGTCTGTTACAATCTATGCGCTACATGCAGCAACATGAGCAGTTAGGTGAGCACAGCAGTGCCACTATTGAACCTGCCAGGAGGGTGGGAAAATGAGTAATATTCATCAATTTTCGTCTAAAGATGCTATTCAAGCAGATGCCAGTCGTTGGATAAGTGCTATGGATAGGGGCTTATCAAAGCAAGAACGTATGCAATTTCAGCACTGGGTGCAACAAAATAAAGCTCATCAAGATGCGGTATTTGAGTTAGCCCAGTTATGGGATGAACTGAGCGTATTAAATGAGTTGAGTAGCTTATTTCCCAATAAAAATAGCATCAATAAGCCTGCCCGCAGAGAAATTAATTTTTCGATTGCGGCAAGTGTCTTTGCCGCATTGCTAGTTGCCAGCTTTATATTTGTTGGTATTGAACAGTGGCCAACAACACCACAAGAACAAGCCAAGTACAGTAAAATTTACCGTACTAAAGTCGGTGAGCAAGCAACGTTTGTGCTACCAGATAGTACGATAGTGCAATTAAATACCAATACCTTATTAGAAGTTGCGTATACAAAAAACCGCCGACAACTGATTTTAAGTCGAGGCGAAGGGCGTTTTAATGTTGCTAAAGATGCCGCACGTCCATTTACGGTGATGGCGGGCGATAAGTCATTTACCGCACTGGGGACTGTTTTTAATGTGCAACGTAATGCAGCATCGGATCTTGAGTTGGTTGTTACTGAGGGTAAAGTGATGATCACGGATCCTTCGGTTGCAGTAAATGCTGATGATTTTGTTCAATTGCAAAGTGCTAGTAATGATACCGACAGTGTGAAAAAAATTAATGCTAGTATTGTTATCTCTGGCGAAAAAGCATTAATTAAAGAAAGCATTACTAAGCCAATCAAACGGTTAACACAAGATGATGTACAACGGGATCTGGCATGGCAACAAGGTATGCTAATTTTTAATGGCGAGTCGTTAAGCGAAGCACTGCAAGAAGTGAGTCGCTATACCGCAACGCGTTTTGAACTTGCTGATCCTGCATTAGCTTCTTTAAAAGTGGCTGGGGTGTTTAAAGCCGGTGATATTATCGGTTTACTTGATAGCCTGCGCATCAATTTAGCCATTGAGCATGAACGTTTAGGTGAACATATCGTAAGCCTAAAACACGGTGATCACAGCTAAGCTTTATGCTTGCTCTTTGATTTAAAGTGTCAGAAGTTACAATGGTAAATATAAAAAGTAAAAAAATAATTAATAAAAAAATAGGATTGCATAGCGGATTATTCTTTCTCAACTGTTTGTATAAGTTGCGCAGTAACCAAACGTATCCAATTTGTGGGTTAATTGTATTAGCACCTTTAGTATTTAGCCTAAAAGTTCAGGCTGAGGCTGCAAATCCACAGATGGTACAATTTGATATAAAAGCGCAGCGAGCAGATCAAGCATTGATAGAGTTTGCAAAACAAACAGAACAAACCGTGGTTTTTTCGTTTGATTTAGCAAAACAATACCAAGCTCAATCAGTGTATGGTTATTACACTCAGTTAGAAGCGCTTAGTACAATGCTGAAAAATACTGAACTCGATGCGGTTGTTGATCAAAATGGTTTACTGAGTATAAAACTCAAACAAATCAATAGGAATGATAACAACATGAGAAAGCTTTCAGGGGTCAGTGCTGCTGTAATACCACTTTTAATGGCAACCAATAGCCAAGTTGCTAATGCACAAGAACAAGCCGCTCAAGAAAATATTGAAAAAATCGCCATCGTTGGTAGCCGTGTAGCAGGGCGTTCGGTCGAAGACTTACCCGTACCTGTTGATATTTTAAGTGCAGAAGCGCTAGAAAATACCGGACAAACAGAAGTCGGTCGTATGTTACAAGCTATCGCACCGTCTTTTAACTTTTCAAGTTCATCGATCAGTGACGGTACTGATGCACTACGACCTGCTACTTTACGTGGCTTAGGGCCAGATCAAACATTAGTACTTATCAATGGTAAACGTCGTCACCAAGCCAGCATTATCCATATTAATACATCTGTAGGTCGTGGTACCGCAGGTACAGATATGAATGCGATCCCAGCTGCTGCAATTAAACGTATCGAAGTATTACGTGATGGTGCGGCTGCGCAATATGGTTCAGATGCGATTGCGGGTGTTATCAACATCGTATTAAAAGATGCTGATGAAGGCGGTAAAGCCGCGGTTAATTATGGCCAGTATTCTGAAGGTGATGGCGAAACCGTTACGGTTGATTTTAATAAAGGCTTTGCTTTAGGCGATGATGGTTATTTAAATACCACTATCAACTACCGCGACCGTGCACCTACAAATCGTGCCGGTTTACATGGCTCTTGCCAGTTTTATGGTTGCACAGAGCTTGATGATGGCACGCTGTTAGCGGGCGATCCTCGTGAGCTGACTGCACCACGTGATACGTTTAGAATTGGTGATGCAGACTCGCAACAATTTGCTTTAACGGTGAATACCGGTTATGAACTTGCTGGTGGTGAGCTCTATGGCTTTATTACTTATTCAACCCGAGATAACGAATCAGCCGCGTTCTTCCGTCATAATGCCAATGCTGATGGCAACCCAGTTTTACAAGATGGTGATGCGGTGATCCCGATGGGCTTCTTGCCAATGATCAACACCACCATTGATGATATATCGTATAACTTTGGCTTTAAAAAAGAGTTTGATAATAGCTCTAGTCTTGACCTGTCATACACCTATGGTGAAAACAGCATCGATTATACCACTAGTGACACTATCAATGGTTCATACGCTAATTTATTACGTTATGATCAAGGTTTAAGTGCTGATGATATTCGTGCCACTATTCCTCGCCAAGCGTATGCGTATGGCATGGAGTTATCACTGCAAACAATCAATCTTGATTTTACACAAGACTATGATAATTTTTCACTGGCAATGGGTGCCGAGCTTCGCACCGATGAATATCGTATTTTAGAAGGCAGTGAATACGCTTACCGTGATTATGATACTAATAATGGTGTTAATATTTACGATGGTATGAGCGGTGGTATTGGCAGCGAAAATGCAGCAGGTGGTACTCAAGGTTTTGGTGGTTCATCGCCGGAATCTTCTGTGGATGAATCACGTGATGTGATTTCGTTTTACCTTGATGCTGAAACTTACATTATTGATGATGTAATTATCTCTGGCGCACTGCGTTACGATAACTACAAAGGCTTTGGTGATACGGTTAACTTTAAGTTAGCGGGTAACTGGTCGGTGACTGATGACGTTTCACTGCGCGGTGCGGTGAGTACTGGTTTTAGAGCACCATCAATGCAGCAATTGTATTTCAATAATATCAGTACCCAGTTTGTAGTTGGTCCTAATGGCGATCTAATTGCAGAAGAAGTTGGTACTTTTAGAAACGACAGCACACTTGCACAGAGTATTGGTATTCCAAAACTTAAAGAAGAAAAGTCACAAAACATGAGCTTAGGTATTGTGTATAACGTGACGGATAATATTAATGTTACCGTTGATTATTATTCAATTGATATTGACGACCGTATTGTGATCAGTAACCGTTTAGGTAAAGGGTTGTCATCAACGCTAGATGCTGCATTGGTTAGTTCTGGCGCAGGTGCAGGGCAGTTTTTCTTAAATGGTGCAGATACCGAAACGCAAGGTGTGGATTTTGTTGCGACATGGAACACGGAAGGCTTAGGCGGTACCCTAGATTTTACATTAGCGGCTAACTTTACTGAAACCGATGTGGTTGATTTATTTACTCCTGCGGGCAGTGGTTTGGAAACGATCCCTGTCGAAGATGTATTTTCTTCGCAAGAAACCTCAATCATCGAAGAATGGCAACCACAAGACAGAGTAAACTTAAGTGCATTATATCGCCTTGAAGATTGGACGGTAAACTTATCGCTCAATCGTTATGGCGAATACACGGTTGAAGATGGCGGTCGCCAGACTTACGGCGCTGAAATTCTTACCGATATCAAAGTAAATTATTTTGTCACAGACAACTTGTCACTAAATATTGGTGCAAATAATTTATTTGACGTTTACCCTGATAAAAATACCATAGGTAATTCTCGCTCAGGCACAATTGTTGATGCTTCTGGTAATACTATTATCAGTTCAACCGGTGTATTTGAGTACTCACGCCGTTCAGCACCATTTGGTTTTAACGGTGCTTACTACTATGTAGGTGCTGAATACCGATTCTAAAAATAACTTCTCCTACGTTATTTAGTTTTGAAGGGCCGTCTGGCCCTTTTTTTGCTTTTAGTGTGATGTGAGTGCAATGGGGTAGTTATCATACTCTTTGATATTATTCATTACTGTCATTAAAGTTTGATGCGTACTGTTTTCGTCAGCGGCTATTTGTACTGTGGCGATATTATACTTCGCAGCAAACATCGCAAGGTTAGTGGCAACTTGGTTTAAGTCAATTAATCGCCCCGCAAAATACACCGCATTGCTTTGGTCAATACTAAAATGAGCACTTTTAGTTTGTTTATCAATACTGGGTTTATCTACAGGCCGTTGCAGCTCTATTGCCACAGGTTTTACAAATGAAGTTGTAACAATAAAAAATATTAAAAGTATAAATACAATATCAAGCATCGGCGTCATATCAACGTCAGCGTTTTGTGGGTTTACATGTTGTTTATTTCTCATAATGGAACCTTGTTATTTTTGATAAAATGCTGCGGCGCCACAGCGGGATAGTAGGTACCTATTAATAAGCCTAGACGATTAAAATCATGCTGTGGTTAAATAAATATGCTATTTTTATTAATTATTTGCATTATTTTGTTATAAAAATCATTTAACTATAATTATGAGCATAAAAAAGCCCAGCGCGTGGCTGGGCTTTCATTTAAGCATTGTGGTTAATGCTTCTGCATACGGCTCATCTCCGTATGACAGCTTTGCATGGTCAGTAATACTTTAGCGAGGGCGGCTTCACAATCGTGCGGTTGTGGTTTTTTCATGGCAGCTTTAATTTCTTCAAGTGTTTTATCTTCCACTTCTTCAAGCTCTTTGACATAAATTTGGTCGTTGTTGGCACTAAATTTTGTGATCAGTGCGGTATATGCTCGGCGAGCTTCAACAGCAAAAGACGAACCATCTTCTCGTTCACCTTGCTGATTAATAGCGTAAGGCTGTAAGTTTTCAACGCTGACTTTACGTGCGTCTATCATACGCTGAAATAGCGCACCAATGGCTGGATCTTGTACTTTTTCCTGCGCCTTTTCATAAAAGTCGATGCCGCTGTTCATTACTTGGATAATGTCAGTGATATGATTTACTTCGTTTCCTTGCTGGGCATTCATAATATTGACCTCTTTAAGTTAAATGAATATTAAAGTTCAAGTAACTTAAAGCAATTGCCATTCCATTTTTAAATTATTTTAACATCATGATTATTAATACTTTTAAATTGATGTTTGCTTACTTGAAAATACCAGTAAGCAAATTTTACAGGGCTTTTGTAAGAGCGTTACTTTAATTCATCTGCAACTTCGGCTACTTTTTGGCGTAACCAAATATGACTGGCATCTCTGTGAAGTAATGGGCTCCAAATCATATCTAACTCAAATGGTGGTATAGGGAAGGGAGGCTCCAGAATTTGCAAACCAGGATCATCTAAATAAATATTAGCGGCTTTTGAAGGGAGTGTCGCAATCAGGTTCTTCTCTTTCGCTAGATGTATTGCAACGTGGTAATTACGGGTGAATGTGGCAATATTTCGGTGTTTACCAAAGTGGGCGAGCGCTTCATCAACCCAGCCAAGTTTTTGTACGTCTTTAGGATCCATACCAACCCCGACACCAAAACCTGTTTTACTTACCCAAATATGCCGAGCTTTTAAATAACTATCGAGGCTAAAATTTTCAATGATCGGGTTGTCAGCTTTTACTAAACAACAAAAGCTATCTTTCCAAATACGTTTGTGATGAAACGACTGCGGTAGGTTTTCGAAACGATTTATTGCCATATCAACTTTACCGTTTTCTACATCATGAAAAGTAACATCACTTGGAGTGAGAATATCGAGTGTGGTATCCGGCGCTTCATCGTGTAATTTACTCAGTAGCTTAGGTGCTAAGGTGCTGGCAGCATAGTCACTGGCCATAATCCTAAATACCCGTTTGCTTTGGCTGGCCTCAAATTCACGGTTTGGTGCAAGCGTTTCTTCTAATGTCATTAAGATGCCACGGATCACCGGCTGCAATTCAATAGCTCGTTCAGTGGGCACCATACCATCACTGGTGCGTACTAAGATCGGATCGTTAAACAGGTTACGTAAACGTTTTAAACCATTACTCATTGCCGGCTGTGTAATGCTAAGCTGGTTTGCGGCGCGAGTAACATTACATTCGCGTAATAATGTGTCGAGATAAACGAGTAAGTTTAAATCTATTTTACTGATATTCATTGTGTGTCCTTTCGTCTACCATTGATGGATAAAACGCTGCGCTGCTGGATAAGGGTAGATATGGCTAACGACCCCTGCTTTTATATTTCGTTGCGCTTGCTGCCAAAATGCGACGTCTAATAGTTCTGGATGTGTTTGGCTGAAAACTGCTTTGTATTGCGGGTTCGGCATTACAAAAGTGCATAACTGCTCTGGAAATACATCTTGTGGTGCCACAGAGTAACTTTGCTCATTGGTTAAGTAGTCATCATAACTTTTGGCTTTAGGCAGTGCTCTAAAGTTCATGTCTGTTAAATATTGCACTTCATCATAATCATAAAAAATAATGCGTTTGTGTTTACTGACACCAAAGTTTTTAAGCAACATATCGCCTGGGAAAATATTAACGGCGATCATTTCCTTGAGTGCTTGGCCATATTCTGCAATGGCAACAGCGGCATCTTCAGTATTAGCTTTTTCTAAATATAAATTCAGTGGCGTCATGCGTCGCTCAATATACATATGTTTGATGATCAGTAAGTCGCCTTCGATGATCATTGATGAACCAATAGTTTGTTTAAGCTGTGCAAGCAATGTAGCGTTAAAACGCGCAACAGGGAATACGACGTTAGAATACTCTATGGTATCTGCCATACGACCAACCCGATCATGGCTTTTAACTAATTGGTAGCGTTTGAGAACGGTATCGCGGCCAAATGGTTTACTTTCACCAAATTTGTCTTTAATTATTTTAAATACATAATCAAATGAAGGTAGGGTAAATACCATCATCACCATGCCCGGTGTGCCAGGGGCAATCACAAAATCATCACTGGAGCGTTGTAAATGGGTTAAAAACTCGCGATAGAACTCGGTTTTACCTTGTTTATGAAAGCCAATGGCATTGTAAAGCTCTGCTAAGGTTTTGTTGGGCATTAGTTGGTTTAAAAACCGAACTAATGCGGAAGGAGCGTGGGTTTCAACCATAAAATAAGCACGAGCAAAGCCAAAAATAACCCGCATTTGCGATGAGTTAGTCAGTAAAGCATCGAGATACAGACCTTGCTCTTGATGATGTAACACCGCAATAATAAATGGCTGCACACCACTTTGTGATACTACACGGCCGACAATATAGGCTGCTTTGTTGCGATAAAACGGCGTTTGTAATATGTCAAAGCGCATTTGCCACGCACGGTGATGGGTGTCGGGTGCTTGTTTATAAAACGCTTTTACTAAAAGTCGTATATCGCGCTCTAAATTAACAAAATCGGCTTTAAAATCAAATTGATTAATTATTTTACGGATAGTGGGCTTTAAGCCGTCTACAACAGGAAAGTAGCTGCGGTATTCTGCTTCTACAGGAAGCGCAGGAGCATCTGCCAAGGTGGCTTTTACAAAAATAAAATCATTATTAAAATAACGTCGATGAAATAAGCGGCAAAACACAGAGTTATAAAATGTTTCGGCTAATTCTGCTTGTGGATGAAACGTTAAAAAGTGCTGGTAGATTTGTTTTGTTTGCAGCCAGAGTGATTCATCCAATTGATTGGCTAATTGCTGATTTTGTAGTTGCTGGGTGGTTTCGTTAACCCGATCATCGTAATAAGTGATCCGCAAGCGACTAATGTCGTGCATTTTTGTCCAGTTTTTATTTGCAAATGCCAGAGGTGCTTGTGCGGTGATCTGCTGAAATAATTTATAATGCTTTTTAAAGCCATTTAAAATTAGCTCGGCAATGTTTTGTGGTTGCATGAACGGGTACTCCAAAATGACCTGTAGAGTATATGCTCTACACATGTTAAGAGTATGCTATATATTGGTAAAACCCAATAGTTTATTCATAACGTTTCAGTTTTTTTTCGAGTGCGGAGAGCTGTTTGGTGGTCGTTTTGGTGTTTTTGGCAAACGTTTTATTGATCACTTTTAGCTGCTTTTTTATCTCTTTACTCAGCTTTTTTTTATCATCATCACTCATTAAACGATTTAGCCGTTGCAGTTGCTCGTATTCAGCGCGATCACGGTCACGACTCAAAATGGCGAGTTTATATTTAACACTGCGTATCTCAGCGTTGAGATTACGAATAATTTGTTCACGCTCAAGGGAGTTAAGCGCTTTGACATGATTTACAGTAGCCGGAGTGACGTTGGGCGACACTGCTATTTTATGTTGCGTTGCCTGCCCGCCACAGGGGAATTGGCTAAATGTAGTGCCTCTGTCGGTTACGCACTTGTAATATTGATCTGCGGAAGCCGCCTGATCAGCAACAAATAGCAAACTAATAAAAATAACGAAAAGAGTACACAGTTTCATTACGCTAGCCTTCCCTAGTTAGGGCATAATCATATATGAAAACTATAACCTAACTTGGGTAAATTGCCAGTAGCAGTTATTCGGTAAAGGTTTTTAGCTTTTTAATGCTTTGTGCTAAAAACGGAATATCTAAACCTTGCTCTATTGAAAAGCCTTGTGCAGCAGAGATATTTTTATAATTACCATCAGAATCAATTAATGTAATACGGTCTTTCTTATAGGCAATAAATACGCCTTGCGAATAATTAACGCCCATATCGCCTTTTTTGTTATACAAATTAACGCCTAGCATGCTTTGCTTTGCGATATCAGCACAATTTAAATATTGGCCAACGCTTGTGGCAATTAAATCGCTTGGTTGGATCAAGCCTTCAGTACGGGTTACTTTTCTATCCGTGCTGTATAAAGATGAAGCACTCACAATACCGTGATCAACATCGGCTAAACTAAATGCAAATACTTGATTGACTCCCTCACGAAGCGCAGTGTTTTCATCGGCGTTAATGATACGAATTGCTGCATCACCCGCTGTTGTACTATTGATATAGTTAAAATCATTAAAGCCACTGACACTAATACTACGACGATTACTTTGCCACACCGGCAATGTTTGCTCTGTCATTAAGGCTGGCTTGTAGTATGCAGGTAAACCGTAAATCAAGCTAAATAGCACATCTTGATGATGAACGGGTTGTAAAAGCTGCTCGGTTTTATTTAAATTTTTGTGCTGTTTAGCAAAATTAGTTAACGCAGGCGCAGAGCTAAACACTAAAATATCGACTGTCGCAGCAGTAAATTCTTCACAGCGAGCAATTGGTGTTGGAGCCGTGTAATCTACATTTTGTGTATTAACCTTTACGTTATGTGCTTGCTCGTAGCTTTCAATATCAAGTAAATCATTTTTTGCCAATAAACTTTTTGCTGTCGTTGGGTAGGACAAGGGTAAGACATTATCTTGCTTAGTAATATCAAACTTCAAATTTGCATCAGCCCAAATATGAATACTGTGACTCATCGCAAAACAGACTAATAACAATGAGCTGGCGTAACGAGCAAATTTATATTGTTTTAAGCGGGCTAAATGGTGCCATGTATAGTTACTTGCTAATAATTGAAATGCAAAAATAAGCATCACAATTCCGCCAGCGAGCAGGGTTGTCAGCGCTGGAGAGCTGGTTAAACGATGCCATAATAAGGTAATAATTTCAGGTAATGCAGAGCTACTTAAATGGTAGCCTAAATTAAAATACACATAGGCATCAAGCGTCAGTAGTGATGCACCACAGGTGGCAAGTATTGCTGCCATACCGCGGATATGACGTGGGTAAGGAAATATTAAACTTAGCGGAAATACCGTCAGCACAAAGGCAATAAAGGTAATAAAACTAGTGTGGCTAAGCCATGTCACTAGCATATAAAGCATACCCATAAAGCTGGTGGGAGGAGAGTCAGCAAATAAGTAACTTAAACTTATAAGCAACACTAAGCCGATATTGGCAAAAGTAAACAAATGCCCCCAACTTAATAATTGACTCGCTTTAGACGAAAACTGATTGTGCTGCGATAAATTCATAAAGTCTATTTAACCGATTGCGCAAGTGCTTTGGCAAAATTGTCTGCAACCGCTTGTCTTTTCCCTGTTGGTACATGCTCTTTTAAGATATGCGTGATAGAATTTCCTAAACACATAAGACTTAAATCAACCGGCGCATTGTGCTTAGTTAACACATCAATGAGCTGATCGACGATTTGTTCTACTTCATCATTAGAATATTTTGATAAGATTGGCATCAGTTGGTTCAATAAAAGAGTTATATTCTCACATTTTAACACCAGAGGCGTGAAAAACAAAGATGGCAATAGATGTTAAAAAGTTAGTCGTTCATTATGTAGACAAAAAAGACGACGATACGCAAATTCATTTGCGCAATGACGAAATGGCAGTGAATGATAAAGTCGCTGTATTCATCGAGCAACTTCATCACGCATACAACGGCAAACCAGGTAAAGGGTACTGTGCTTTTAGTGGTGATAAAAACTCTGTAGTTGCATCAGCCATGCAAAGTTACCGCAATAGCGAGCTTGGCTTTTGGCACATGACAGAGCAAGCTTCAGCTGTACTTAAAGAGGAACTTGATAAGTACGCGTTTAACGAAACTGGCTATTTAGTATTTTGTCATTATCAATACGTAGCAACCGATTATATGCTGATTGCAATGATCAACATCAAAGAGCATTACTCTATTACCTCTGAGCTTGATTTAGCCTCGTCACGCCATTTAGATATTTCCCGCATGCAACTAGCTGCACGCATCGATTTAACTGCGTGGGACACCCAAGCAGAAGACAATCGTTATATCTCATTTATTAAAGGCCGAGCAGGGCGCAAAGTCGCCGACTTTTTCTTAGACTTTTTAGGTTGCGAAGAAGGCATCGATCCAAAACAGCAAAGCCAAGTAATGCTCAATGCAGTTGAAGATTATTTATCAGAGCAACAATTTGATAAATCTGAAAAAGACGATCTGCGTAAACAAGTATTTGATTACTGTAATGACTGCGTTACTACTGGTGAAGATGCTAACGTCAGCGAGTTATCAGCAACGCTCACCAAAGGTGACGACAACCCATTTGAAAGCTTTTGCAAAGAGCAAAGCTATGATTTAGAAGAGTCATTCCCGGTCGATAAAAAAACCGTTACCAGTATGGTTAAATTCTCTGGCCTTGGCGGCGGCGTGAGCATCAGTTTTGAGCGCAAACACTTAGGCGAACGGGTAATGTACAACGAGGCCACTGATACGTTAGTTATTAAAGGCATACCGCCGAACCTTAAAGACCAATTGCAACGGTTTATGGAAAGTGAAGACTAGCGCTTTAAGCCATAAGCCATAAGCGGTAAGTTTTAAGCAGATTTGAATTAGTTGAAAGCGTGGTGTTTACACCGCGCTTTCTTGTTTTTGCTGTGTGCCGAAGCATAGTTACAGTCGATACTAAATTAATTAAGCTGTCTGAAAAAACCACCGCGAATAAGATTATTACTCTAGCTTTTATACAATAAATAATTCGACCAAAATAGTAACTTGGCTATGGTTCATTAATAAAAGTGAATTTAAAACGAGTTTATCTACAGGTTTAGTCTTTAAGGAGAAAAAAGTGAAATTTGGATTGATGCTTTGCTATTTTTTTGTCACAGCAAGTGTGTTTGCCAAGCCTAATTTTATTAAGGTTAATGGCTATGATGTTGAGTACGAAATCGCGGGGGAGTGGCAAGCATACTGTATTTTTAGAGGCTGGTGGCTCTGCGGGGGTATTTGATTGGGAGCCGGTTTTTGAAAAGTTTGCAAAGGAAGCCCGCATCATTCGTTATTCAAGAATTGGTAACGGCGGTTCTACGCAATTGAGAAAAAACTACAGCTCGGAAGAGTATGCAAACGAAGCTCTCATGCTACTTGAAGCGTTACACGTTGAAAAACCAATTGTCTATATTGCTCATTCATATGGTGCTTATATCGCAAGACGATTCGCTGCAACTTATCCTGAGTGGGTTTCAGCCCTCATGCTGATTGAGCCTGCTTCGGAGCATGATGTTGATATCATGCGCCAAATTGATCTTGCAAAAGCTGAGAAAGAAATAACACAAGTGAAATTAGACGATATGGCTAATGGTATGTCCAACCAGTATCTGGACTTTTGGGCGAAAAGACCATTGCCAGATTATCCACAGATCCCAGATATTCCAGTAACCGTTATTGCATCCGTGAAAAAGTATAAAAATCCGCCATTACTCTTTTTTACCGATGAAGGCCGAAAAATGTGGGGCGAATTGCATTCAGCTTGGGCTGAGTCTTTTCCACAAGGTAAAGCTGTATTAATTGATAAGAGCTATCATTATCCTCAAAATGATGAACCAGATAGGGTGGTGCAAGAAGTAATTGAACTGTTAGGCAGAATTAAAGACTAACTTTGATCCATGAGTAAACATTAATTTAAAATAATGAATTATGAGTATTGAGTTACTTCAGACAATGTAATGGTCATAGTTATATTTGGCGCAAAGCTTTGAAAAATTAACGCCTATAAATTCGTTTTACCTAAAACTGGCCAGGTGTATTCGGTTAGTTTTGATAAAAATGAAGGGATAATTGAGGTTCAGGGGTTTCGAATTGAAATGGCAGAAGTGTCTTGCCATAGTTTGGTAGAGTTTGGGAGTAATAGGCTCTATTTATTGTAAATTCACTTAATGAGCGCATATTACCTGACTGATTTGCCATGGGTTCTGATCAGATAAAAATAGGGTATTAAAATGGAAGTTTTAGAATTTCGTCAACGACTACAAACTATACTGGTAAACGAACTAAAAATGTGGAGACATCGGCTGTGCAATCAAACAATGTTAGTTTTCGATTTTGGATGTTTTGCATGGCATGGCTATTTTGAATTGAGCTTTTTAACGAACGATGAACCAGAGATGGAAATGTTTTCACGAGACGTAGACTTTATGGCACAGTGTAGACTATACGATTTCACATCTACGTACCCCTCCAAGTGGCCTCAAGCTACTGAACTGGCAATTGAAATGCAACAAAGTTATGAGTCTGAAAGCGAGCCATCTGCTAAAGCAGACGAATTCTTTCTGCATGTGCTGCTGTAGTTAAATCTAGAGAAGTCAAAGAAGTGTTGGCAACATACTCGCTAGCGAACGATTTTGAAATGCGCGTGTTAAATTCAGATGATACTTCAAATAAGAACTATTGTAACTTTAATACCTAAGAAGGCCCTGTATAATCCTTCTAAGGTTGTTATACCAAAGAGTAGGATGCTATGAGGATCACTGAGCACGCTAGAGTGCTAAAAATTGCTAAGCTCAATTTGACGAGTGGCTTAATGAAGCTCACTCTAGGCGATTTTGTGCACGAAGACCTTGAGTTTAGGTGCAATAAACCAAAGTATTATCTTGAACCAGACGGGTTTTCATCACCTGGTTTAGACGTAATTCCGCTGTGGGAATCAGACGACATGATAACAGGTTTTTATTTTGAGGGAGCGACGCCTGTTTTCATCGTATATTATATCGATAGCCCAAGTGCAGTTAGAGAAATTGGCCGCAGTGTCGACGAGCTGATTAATTATCTTGTAGACGAATATGCCGAGAATGAAGAACAAGTGCGAAATGTGTTATCAAACTAAAGATTACATAAAATCGACATCGCGGTAACCACTTTTGTGCTGTTTTGTTGTTTAAAGCTACCGCGTTTGATAGGCATTTATAAGTCAGGAAAATACAATGCAAATTGAAGAAGTCATAGCACTATTAAAAGAAAAGAATGAACCGGTCCCAAAGCCTTTACTATTACCAACGGAAGACGAAGTGTCTTGTGCTGAAAAAGACTTATCTTTTAAATTCCCAGCTCAATATCGCAAGTTCATGCTTGAAGCTAGTTGCGTTACTTTCGGTGTAAGAGAGCCAGGTTTAGTACTACCAGATTTACAACCGTATTGTTGCCTAAGAAGAATGACAAAAGATGGTCGTCAATCTGGAGTGCATATTCTCACCAGCTTTGATCACCCAATGGCATTAACTTTGATCGCTTATTCTCATTAAGCTTTGATCACGAAAATCACGCGATAATGATCACTTTTGTGTTCTTAATGATTTTGCCGAT
>NZ_JACJEW010000319.1:0-242 GCF_014164315.1 Pseudoalteromonas sp. SG44-1 | reverse complement strand
TTAGAGCGGCAGCGTATTATTAATACGGTTAACTCAACTGAGTATGGGCATTTACCGGCCAGTAAAATAGTCCCCAAGCTGCTTGATAACGGTATATGGATAGCGTCTGAAAGTTCATTTTATCGGGTTATGAAACGTCACCACCTATTAACGCATAGAGAAAAAGTGAAGCCAAACAGGCAGGTAAAAAAACCAAAAGCACTCACAGCAACCGGTGTGAACGAAATTTACACATGGGATAT
>NZ_JACJEW010000318.1:0-245 GCF_014164315.1 Pseudoalteromonas sp. SG44-1 | reverse complement strand
TACGAAGATGAAAGCGTACTTGAATGCAAAGCGCATTATCAAACTGCTTCCGATGCAAGCGAACAGCCGATTACCGTGACAGACGAGATAGTCGGTTTATTCAACACCCTATTTGTGAATGCCACCCAACACCAACCAGAAAACTGGACACGCGCTATTTTTACCATTAATCGCCAAGGTCAATTTAATCTCAACTTTGAGCGTGATAATAATGATGATGACGTTATTACCGCACAACAAACACA
>NZ_JACJEW010000317.1:0-245 GCF_014164315.1 Pseudoalteromonas sp. SG44-1 | reverse complement strand
GCAATCACAATTAATAAATGGATATAGATTATGGACAAGCTCATAAAATCACTCATCACACTTGCTTTAACATTATTTGTAATAGGTTGCTCGTCAACAGGAACAATTGATTACATGGTTGCAGGCGGTGCGACACAAAAGGGTAATGAAATCTGGGTGCAATCAATCACTTTTGATAATAGTTGGGGTATTCCTATGGGGAGCCTTGGTTGTTGCTGGCAAAGTGCCGGTAAAACAAGTGGTGT
>NZ_JACJEW010000316.1:0-245 GCF_014164315.1 Pseudoalteromonas sp. SG44-1 | reverse complement strand
CTCGTAACCGAGTTCACGTTTTATCATTTTTGTAGGTATGTTAAACCGTTATCTAAATCATTTGATGAGGATAACAATAATGTCAACAAGACCTATATCTATGAGTAAATTACATGCTATTTTACGGCTGAAATATTCAGCAAAATTATCCCATCGAGAGATTGCCAGAAGCTTAAATATCTCCCCTGGCACTGTGGCTAATTACGTTAAAAAGGCCAATGAGTTAGGGTTAAACCAATGGCCGT
>NZ_JACJEW010000315.1:0-245 GCF_014164315.1 Pseudoalteromonas sp. SG44-1 | reverse complement strand
AAGACCCGTTTGGGTTGTATGGTTAAGTGACTAAGCGTACACGGTGGATGCCTTGGCAGTTGGAGGCGATGAAGGACGTATTAACTTGCGATAAGCCTAGTCAAGCTAGTAAAAAGCACTTGAGACTAGGATTTCCGAATGGGGAAACCCACCTGCTTGCAGGTATCGTTAACTGAATACATAGGTTAACGAGGCGAACGCGGAGAACTGAAACATCTAAGTACCCGTAGGAAAAGAAATCAACC
>NZ_JACJEW010000314.1:0-247 GCF_014164315.1 Pseudoalteromonas sp. SG44-1 | reverse complement strand
ATGAAGAAATAGTCGAACAGGTTTCGCAAGCGTGGAATAAATTCATTTCTGTTCCTGATACGGTTAAAAGCATATGCTCTAGAGACTGGATAAAATTGACTTAATCTTTATGCAGATTGGTATCAAACGTTCGCTAACTTTACTCTCGCTAACTCACATTTTAAACGTAAAAAAGCCCGACTATTTCTAGTCGGGCTTTCTCAATTTGGAGCCTGGCAATGTCCTACTTTCACATAGCAAATGCTAC
>NZ_JACJEW010000313.1:0-247 GCF_014164315.1 Pseudoalteromonas sp. SG44-1 | reverse complement strand
TCTAATCGTGTGTTTAGTGGTTATGAAGAAATAGTCGAACAGGTTTCGCAAGCGTGGAATAAATTCATTTCTGTTCCTGATACGGTTAAAAGCATATGCTCTAGAGACTGGATAAAATTGACTTATACCAATCTGCCAAATTATGTGATCTAATTAGCACACTGATACTTATCTACTTTTACTAAATTGAACTTAGAAAAATCCAAGCAACTTTTAGCTTTATCACGTAAAGAGCCTAATGCGAGAA
>NZ_JACJEW010000312.1:0-247 GCF_014164315.1 Pseudoalteromonas sp. SG44-1 | reverse complement strand
TTTGATGCGCCGAGCACGGCAACAAATACTTGAGCAGTCCGTGTTTCCTGCGTTGTGGGGCACGTGATGGTCAGTGTGGGGCCACAATAATCCACAAACAGCTTTTCACCACCTTTATGATGCTGACGCATCGACAACCGTTGTTTCCCCACCCATTCCCGATAGGCGCGGCAGAAGTGGCTATAGCTGTAATAAGGCTCACCGACTTTCTCACGCATTTCATCGAATACTAACTGCAACGTCAAAT
>NZ_JACJEW010000311.1:0-249 GCF_014164315.1 Pseudoalteromonas sp. SG44-1 | reverse complement strand
CGGTGTGATATCTTATGTTGAACTGGTCATAAATATACTGAGCAATATCTTCCCCCATTAGTCTGCCTCCTTCTGAAGAACTTGCTGACTGTTTTACATAATCTGACAGTGTGTTTAGTTGTTGTTGCGTATTCTCATGACTTTGATCACCGATTCTCATCAGCTTTGATCACTTGATTTATCATTTTGTAGAGCCGTTTTTAAATTAGCTTAACTGATCATCATCAGTCAATTTATTTAACTGTTTTC
>NZ_JACJEW010000310.1:0-249 GCF_014164315.1 Pseudoalteromonas sp. SG44-1 | reverse complement strand
AACATCATCACATTGAGATAATGCTTTTTCAACCGCTTGAACTTTAAATTCTTGTGTAAATCGACGTCTCATTTTTATCTGCCTCTATTAAAAGTTAGAGACGACAACTATCCTGACACAGGGGGCCAGTAGCACATTCTTATCCTACGGCGGATCCAGTGATCTAAATCCACCGTTAGCTAATTAAAATAAAGGTCAAAATAGACAGTCCAATGGCGCGACGACAGGTTTTTCTTGAAGGAATGGCAA
>NZ_JACJEW010000030.1:54461-62581 GCF_014164315.1 Pseudoalteromonas sp. SG44-1 | reverse complement strand
GAAAACAGTTAAATAAATTGACTGATGATGATCAGTTAAGCTAATTTAAAAACGGCTCTACAAAATGATAAATCAAGTGATCAAAGCTGATGAGAATCGGTGATCAAAGTCATGAGAATACGCAAGTATGGCGGTAGATACACCGGCGTAGGGTTTAAACACGCCACTTGGCAGTGAAATTACCGCTTCTAGCTGGTTGTTGTCTACCAATAATTGGCGCAGTTGTACGTGCGCTTTTGATGAGCCAAATAATACGCCGTCGGGTACGATAGTGGCTGATTGCCCGCCTACTTTTAACATGCGCTCAATAAGGGCTACAAACAGCAGCTCGGTTTTTTTAGTTTTTACTTTACGTAATAACTCGGGGCACACGTCTTCTTCGTCTAGGCTGCCTTTAAATGGCGGGTTGGCGAGTATAATGTCGTACCCTTCTTTGGCCTTTTGCGGGTAGTGCTCTTTAAAGTTTTGGCTTAGGGTATCTTGATAATGAATGCCCGGTTGTTTAATGCCGTGCATTACTAAGTTCATGGCGGCTACGCGTAGCATGGTGGCGTCAAAATCAAAGCCGTTGAACATGTTTGTATCTATGTGGGTGCGCTGCTCTGGGGTAATTAAGTCGCCTGAATACAGTAAGTTTTCAAGCGGTTTTCCGCTGTCATCAAGCTGTATATTGCCATTTACGTCAAGCACTGGCTCGCGCTCTATGCCCTCGACTGAGGTGTATTTTTGTAATAGGTATTCGTAACTTACCGACAAAAAGCCACCGGTGCCGGTTGATGGGTCACAAATTTGGCTGGTGGTGCTTGGGTCCATCATTTCGACCATGGCGCGTATAATGTGGCGCGGCGTTCTAAACTGGCCGTTAATGCCTGCGGTGGTGAGTTTACTAAGCAAATATTCGTATAAATCGCCTTTGGTGTCTGAGTTTTCAAGGGGTAAGTCGTTTACCATTTCAACGGCTTTTACCAATAAGCTTTGCTTTTGGATCATCAATTGCGCGTCTTTCATAAACTCGTTAAATACCGCGCCTTCTGGCGATACGTCGTCTGAGGTTTTTGAAAAGAACGGAAACAGCTCATCTTTAACCAGTTTGTATAACTCTTCAGCCCCTAAATGACGCAGGTTTTGCCAACGAATGTGTTGCTCGGCGTCGGTAAAGCGGCGGTTAAACGGCTTTTTGGTTCTCGCGAAACGTTTTTCGTCGGCTTGCTCGTTCATGTCGAGCATACGGGCGTACATTAAAAAAGTAATTTGCTCTACTACGGTAAGCGGGTTAGTTATTCCGCCTGTCCAAAATTCTTCCCATAGTTTATCGATTTTACTTTTTAAAGGTCCGGTTATCATTAATGTGTATCCTAGTTAGTGCTGTTTAATCGCGAAGTAAATTACGCGCTTATAAAATTAAAGGTGTATTTGCTTTTCGACGCTTTGGGCTTTGTTGCCTAGTTTTACGTCAAACTGCTTAATAAATTGCTCGATTACGTCGGCTTGTTGCTGGCTAAATACGCCATCAAGCCCCATGTCGTGTATTTGTGTAAAAGGTGCATCGTAAAGCTGGGCTATTTCAATAGAGCCGTGGCGAATTAGGTGGTTTTTTAACATACCAATAAAGCGCTGTTGTTTGGCATTTACATGGGTGTGTATTTGCTGCACAAAGGTAGTAAAGCTCTGCTCTATGGCGTTTTTGTCCATACCGACTATGGTACGCAATATTTTATCGAGCGTCGCGGTTGATTCGGGAAAAAACTCTTTTAAGGTATTTAAATCAACACTTGGGTTTTGCGTATGCACTAACGAACTTAATTGTGCTAAGTCGGCCTCGGTTACTTGTTCGCCATTGCGGATTTTTTTAAGTACGCTGTCGGTTTCAAATAATGGGGTGAGTGTTTTTTCAACCTCTTGGCGATATATTTGATAATCAATAGAGACTATTTTTGTGAGCCTGTCGGCTTCGTGTATTTGGTTGGTGTCTTCGGTTATATCAAGTATAAAAGCAGTGGGTGGCGGTGCTATATCTTTATTACGCAGGTGTATAATACTGCGTAAATTAATACGGCTTTGCTCAAGTGCTGCATGGGTTAAATACTGCCAATATTGCTCTGTTTGTATTTCTGCTATTGCAGGTGCTTTGCTACGCACTTCGTTTAAGTGCATTTGTAGCGACTCAACCTTGTTCATTACACTTTGTTTAGCTAAATCAATTTGGTTTGCATCAGTAAGTAACAGCGTTTGAATAGTGGTTAGCTCAGAATCAAATTTGTACGCTTCACTTTGCCCCATGATGTTACGCCACTGCATAAGCGGCGCTACTTTTTCGAGTAAGTCGCTGGCTGTGTTGGGCGCAAATTGATTAAGGCGTTTTAGATCTTTATAGGTTTCGACCACTTGCCAGTTGTCGCGTACTGATATTGATTCCATTGGCAGTAAACAAATATCGCCGTGAATTAATTTAATTGTTTGGTCAAACACATCCATATTGGCTTTTTTAAGGGCGGTTTGGGCAAGGGTTACCCGCGCTTCAAATAGTTTTTGCAGTAGAGATTTAGCTTGTTTTACGTCTTCTTCTTTTGGGTTTTCGTCAAAGTATTCAAAGTTAGCCCAGTGGTCGAATATTAAAAAGTGGGTTTTGTGCTTGCCTGCGCCATACAGGTTTTCGCATAAGCGTGTGCCACGGCCAATCATTTGCCAAAATTTTACTTTTGATTTTATGGGTTTTGCAAATACAAGGTTTACGCACTCGGGGACGTCTATGCCGGTGTCGAGCATATCGACCGATACGGCAATGCGTACGCTGTTTTCGTCGCTTGATTTAAAGTCGTCTATTAGCTCTTCGGCGCGTTCGTACTTTGAGTGAATAACGCGACAAAAATTAGCACCATGTTGTGGGTAAAGCTCACTAAACAGCTGCGCCATTAATTCGGCGTGGGCTATGTTACGAGCAAATATAATAGTTTTACCAGGTAGCTGGCCGTCTTTATCGCGCAGGCCTTTTTCCATTAAATTACGAAGTATTAGCCTGTTGGTGTCTTTATTTTTAATAGCTTCGTCTATTTGTTTTGCGTCAAAGTTGAGTTCGTTAGGGTCAATCCCTTGCTCTTCTAGTTGGGCTATTTGCTCATCGGTTAGGTTGTCTTTTTTAATGCCTTCGCGTAAAAACTGTGTGGTGTAACTTACAATTTTGTATGGGACTAAGTTGCCTTGTTCTATGGCGTCTTCAAGTGGGTAATTGGCTGTTGGCATTTTGTAATCACAGCTAAACAAATCACAGGTTGAGCGCGATACCATTTCTACCGGCGTGGCGGTTAAGCCCACTTCTAGCGCGTCAAAGTATTTAAAAATATCGCCATAAATATTGTAAATTGAGCGGTGCGATTCATCAGCCACGATCAGGTCAAAGTAGCCTACGTCGTACTTGTTCATTATGCGCAGCATGCCTGGGTAAGTCGCGATAAATACGCGCGCACTCGCTGCGGTATTTTTAGCGCTTTTTCCTACAATGTGTACTGGCTCTTTAGTGTGTTCGGTAAAGGCATTACCCGCTTGTTTACGTAGCTCTTTTCGGTCACATAAAAACAGTACGCGCTTTGCCCAACCCGCATCAAGTAAACGCTTAGCAAGCGCAATAGATACGCGTGTTTTACCTGTGCCGGTTGCTTGCACAATAAGCGCTTTGCGGTGTTTGTCGCTAAAGCGCTCACAAACACGGGTTATGGTTTCCATTTGATACAAACGCCCTGCTACTGCAGTATCTATTGGCGTGGTGTTTAGATCTTTTTTCAGCGTGCGCTGCTTTATTAAGTACTGCAGGGAATCTTTTGAATAGTAACCGTATAATCCACGGCTATTATAGCCTTGCGCATCATCTAGGATTTTTATATCCCACCCGTTTGAATAAAAAATAACAGGGCGTTGACCAAATTGTTTTTCGAGCGCGTTGGCATAAAGCGTTGCTTGCTCACGGCCTTTTTCGATGTTTTCACGGGCGCGTTTGGCTTCTATTACAGCAAGTGGCTTTCCGTCGTCATCCCATAAAACGTAATCTATGTAGCCAGTGCCTGTTGGCGTTGGTTGCTCATTTACCTTTACTTCTTTGCCTACTTCATCGGTAGAAACATCATCAAGTGCAACATGCCACCCTGCTGCGCGTAAGTCTAAATCGATAATTCGTTTGCGGGTTTCGTCTTCATTAAAGTTAAAGCTAGATGTAATTGCACTATTATTTGTTTGCAATTCAGTGAGTTTATTTTGATCAATAACACTTTTAAGTTTGGCTGCTTCTTTTTGAGCCAATTGCTGCGCTTGCTGAGCGGCTTCTAATTCATTTAACGCTTGTTTCAATCGAAGTTTATTTTCTTCTAGCTGCTTTGATAGTTGCTTATTTTGTTTTGCAAAAGCGGCATCTGTTTGGTTAGTTAATTGAGTAAGTTCGGGTGCAGTAAATTCTGGTAAGTCTTTTTGATCGCCATTGGCAAAAGCCATATAAAGATAACAAGAAATAAAGTAAGTTTCTTTTAAAATCCATACCGCTTCTTGCTGACTTACTTTGCCTTCGTGCGCTGCTCTGTTACCGCTTTTACGTATAGCATGCAGTTTATCTTGTATTTGTTGTGGTACTGCTGATTTAAAGTTGTCAGCAATGAGTTTATCTTGAAAAGTCGAATTAGGGTTGGCAGGTAAACAGAGCTCTTTATAAATGAAGCCTACGACTTTTTCGGCAAAGCAACGTAATTTAACCAATGAACTTTGCGGATCGGTAATCGCATACTCTTCTGCAAAAGCGGCTAACTGGTGTAGTTCTGGCCATTGTTGCTTAATATGTTCAAAGTTCATTGATTGCTTCATTCTTCGTTACTTCCTTATAAACTAATTTACCAAACTTATTTATTTTTATGCATTTGCAAGCTTGTGAAGTTTAAGCCGTTATATTTATTTTTATGTTATGTGTTACTGCACTTAACCAGTAGCTTGTTTCAAAACTTTGGTTATTAGAGTCAATCGCTATTTTTTTAGCAAGCTCGTTGGGTAACAAATTTTTTATTTTATTGTTTATCCGGCTGCGTGTTTGCTGTACAAACGTTTTTTCCATTACTTTTAAATTACTGTGTAAACCATCTCTAAAGTCTTCTGGTTCTACGCCAAACGTATCACGGAATATACGTAAATCACTGCTATTTTGCTGTAAATGCGTTAGATACTCTTTGCTGTAGCTCAATGTTTCTTCAAAGTTACGGTCAACAATTAAGCCAGTTTTTCCACTTTGACTATATTTGTTTAACCATAAATAAAAGGCGCATTCTTTGGCGGTAAGTTTAATTTCTACCCCTGCAAAGGTAAGTGTTTTTGCCTTAGCATTTACTTCAAGAGCTAAATCTTTTTTATGTGCTGAGTTTAAACTTGCTACTGTTTGGCTAAACGAGGCACTTTGCATATTCGTAATGAGGGTTTCGTCGATTGATTGGCGCATACGTACAAATGGTATTTCGGCAAGTGTAACTTGCGCATTTTTACAGTTAACTTGTTTGCCATTTTTACCGTCGATCATGTGGTTGTATGGTGTTGGGTAGTAAAAGTCTCTTACAAATTCAAACTCGTCGTTTACAAATACGTGGCTGAGTGAATCTTGCTCGCCCCCTAATAATGACATTGCATAACCTAAATAAAACGCCATGGTTTTCCGCCCACCCGCGATTGAGGCATGAATACTAATGTTATTTTTATTAGTAAGCTCAAATACTTTACGGGTAATAAAATCAGCCATATAAGTTTGTTCTATTTCAGATTTTGCATCATCAATAGGTTGGCCTTTGTTGTCTTCTATTAGCCATATATTTTCATCGGGAAGTTTAATATTGGGAAGTTGGTAGTCTGCTATTAATTTAGCTAAGTGACCTTGCTTAAATAGTCCATCAGTAAGCATAGCCTTTGTGCTTTTTGTAGTTATAACAAAAATCTCTTCGGGTATAGGCTTACCCTGCTGATGAAGAGCGTAAAGCGTCTCAGTTAATACTTGAGGGCTTGCACCAATAACTATTAGTAGGATATGTTTCATCAAGAATCCTTTTGTTGAATATTTAGCATCATAGCCAAATTTGTAACTGAATGGAACTTGTTTGAGTTCAATGAATTAAGTTACTAGATAAAGGGGGCGTATTGATATATAAAATTAGAAGCTTTATTGATAAGCACAAAAAAGGACGCCATGAGGCGTCCTGATATAGAATAATGGCGGTGAGGGAGGGATTCGAACCCTCGTTAGGGATTAACCTAAACACACTTTCCAGGCGTGCGCCTTCAGCCACTCAGCCACCTCACCGCAGGCGTTAATGTATAACGCGGCGTAATAGTATGAAATAGCACGCGGCGGTGCAAGGTGTTTTTCCCTTTTGCCTGTTAACTGCCTAGTAAACAAACAAAAAAGGCCGCTGATAGCAGTATCAGCGGCCTTATCTTTATAACTTGGTTTAGCGTTGGAGTGACGCTGAGAAGTCGAGCATCCGATTAAGCGACTTGAGTGCGCCTTCACGAAGGTCCATATCTACAAACACTTCTTTGCCAGTTGCATCTAATAACGCTTCCTCAATCGCTTTGAGGCCGTTCATTGCCATCCACGGGCAGTGCGCACAACTCTTACAGGTTGCGCCTTCGCCAGCCGTTGGGGCGGCAACAAATTCTTTATCTGGGCATAACTGCTGCATTTTATAAAAAATGCCGCGATCTGTAGCTACAATAAACTTTTGATTGTTCATCGTTTGTGCCGCTTTGATCAATTGACTGGTTGAACCTACTGCATCAGCTAACGCTACAATCTCTGCTGGTGATTCTGGATGAACCAAAACGCCAGCATCAGGGTACAGCGCTTTCATGTCTTTTAACGCTTTGGTTTTAAATTCGTCATGCACGATACATGCGCCATTCCACATGATCATATCAGCGCCAGTATTCTTTTGAATATAGGCACCTAAATGTTTATCTGGGCCCCAAATGATTTTTTCACCCATTTCATCTAGGTGCTCAACAATTTCAAGGGCACACGATGAGGTAACAATCCAATCAGCGCGAGCTTTAACGGCAGTTGATGTATTTGCGTATACAACTACTTTACGATCAGGGTGCTGATCACAAAACGCAGAGAACTCATCAATTGGGCAACCAATATCAAGCGAACAGGTTGCTTCTAGTGTTGGCATAACCACGGTTTTATTCGGTGTCAGTATTTTTGCTGTTTCACCCATAAAACGTACACCGGCAACGATAATCATGTCGGCATCGTGCTTAGCACCAAAGCGAGCCATTTCTAGCGAATCAGCAACACAACCACCGGTTTCTTCTGCAAGCGCTTGAATTTCAGGATCAGTATAATAATGGGCAACCAATACGGCATTTTTATCAATCAATAATTGTTTGATACGTGCTTTGTATTGCGCCTGCTCATCATTATTCAATGGAGCTGGTTTAGGAGGAAAGATATAACCTTCAGGCATAATAGTTTGAGCTAAATTCATTTCTCGACCACTTAATCTACAGTGCAATTATGGGGCGGATTATACGAGAATATAAAACTAAATAACAGTAATGGTGAGTAAAGCAATTTGATTAACGCAATTATATTTAGCTTGACGATGATTATGTAAGTGTTTTTTGCTTTTTATATGAAGCGATATGAATTTACTAACTGGGAGTCAGATAAACTGAAATTGAATAAACCAGAATGGTGGGTCATGATGGACTTGAACCATCGACCAATGGATTAAAAGTCCACTGCTCTACCAACTGAGCTAATGACCCGCTCTGATGTGCCTAAGCACGCTGCGTAAATCCGCCGATTATAACCACTCTACTATTCTACGAATAAAGAATGGTGGGTCATGATGGACTTGAACCATCGACCAATGGATTAAAAGTCCACTGCTCTACCAACTGAGCTAATGACCCGCTCTGATGTGCCTAAGCACGCTGCGTAGATCCGCCGATTATAAACCACCCTATTATTCAACGAATAAAGAATGGTGGGTCATGATGGACTTGAACCATCGACCAATGGATTAAAAGTCCACTGCTCTACCAACTGAGCTAATGACCCGCTCTGATGTGCCTAAGCACGGTGCGTGAATCCGCCGATT
>NZ_JACJEW010000030.1:0-54361 GCF_014164315.1 Pseudoalteromonas sp. SG44-1 | reverse complement strand
GACCAATGGATTAAAAGTCCACTGCTCTACCAACTGAGCTAATGACCCGCTCTGCTGCTGCAACAAAATGCAACAAAACATTAATACGTAAATCCGCCGATAAAGACCATTCTATTATTAAATAATGAATGGTGGGTCATGATGGACTTGAACCATCGACCAATGGATTAAAAGTCCACTGCTCTACCAACTGAGCTAATGACCCGCTCTTTTTGTCGCAATTCGAGTGGTTGAACCATTCGTTTGCTGCGGGCGCTTATAATACTTATTTAAAAAATGAGTGCAACAGAAAATGTCTCTTTTTTTAAGTTTTTATGTCTAGTTGACCAATTTTAGACCGCTTATGACAAAAAGCAGTCTAATCAAACTGATTCTACATTTTTGAAAGGCGATCAGTGGCCAATTTTGCAGCAGTTGTACTTGGGTATTGGTTAAGTAAATCATTAAAGGTTTTTGACGCTTGTTCGGCTAAACCTTGCTCTTGTAATAAAGTACCAAGCTTTAACATGGCATCTGGACGCTTATTTGAATTTGGAAATTCATTTACAACAACTTTAAAATGTTCCGATGCCTTTACTGGATCATTTTTAATTGTTAATAATTGTCCTAACCAATAATGAGCGTTAGACGCATACACAGAATTTGGATATGTTGTTAAAAACGTTTGAAACTCTGGAATTGCCTGATCATAGCGCTTATCCTTCATGATTAATGCCACTGCACGCTCGTATGCCTCATTCTCAGACAGATCAGAACTTATAGCTTGCGATGCAACAGGCTCTGCGTGTTGCTCTGCACTAGGTTGCGAGTAAGCTTGGCTAACGCGATTTTCTATTTCTTGATACAGCTCACGTTGACGTTGCAGTACTTTTTCAAGCTTATAGGTCTGCTCTTCAGTGATCCCGCGAACCTGGCTCACTTCATCTTGCAGCCTATTTAACTGTTGCTGTAACTCAACTTGTAATAAATTTCTCGACTGCATCATACTTTCAAGGGCAGCAAGGCGTTTTTCTATACTCGATTGTGAACTCGCAGCTTCTGAAACAGGAGCGGGAGCAGCCCAAACATGGGTGCTCCCGCTCAATATCATGGCTGCCAAAATAATTTTCGGCTTCATAATGTCTCTAATTTAGTAAACTAGTACCGCACGGCGGTTTTTAGCGAAAGCAGATTCAGTACGTGATTTAACCATCGGCTTTTCTTCACCGTAGCTCACTACTGACATTTGGCTTGCAGAAACACCTAAACTTTGTAGGTATTTTTCAACTGCTTGGCCACGGTGCTCACCCAGTGCAATATTGTACTCAGGAGTGCCACGCTCATCAGCATGACCTTCAATTAATACTTTAACAGATGGGTTTTTAACTAAAAACTCAGCATGTGCACGAAGTAATTCGCCATACTGACCTTGAATAGTCGCAGTATCAAAACCAAAGTAAATCACTTGTTCTTGACGCAATTCGTCATACTTCTGACGAAGTTCTTCTTGAGCCTGCTGCTCTGGCGTTAATGTCGCAACTTCGACAGTGTCATTATCAGTTGTTTGCTCAACAGTCGCTTGATTTGATTGATTTGCTGCACCTTCATCGATATCCGAAGATGAGCTACAAGCTGCTAGTGTCATAACTGGCACAGCAATTAGCAGGCCTTTAAGTATTTTATTAAGTTGCATTGAGTAGATTCCTATATTGAGTAAACCAGCAAAAATTACTGTAAATAAGGCGACCACGCGGGTGCCTTTACTTGTCCATTTAGCACAGGTAACCGTGCTTTAAAGCGACCGTCCATTGATACTAGCGCTAGTACCTGCTTATTATTATGTAGCGTGCTATAGATGATCATCGAACCATTTGGTGCTACGCTCGGTGACTCATCTAGGCGCGTTCGTGTTAACACTTGAAATGCGCCTGTAGCCAGCTCTTTCTTAGCAAGATGGTACTGCCCGTTGGTACGGTTAACCATCACTAATTCTTTGCCGTCAGGGGTAATAGAACCAGCTAGATTCATATCACCATCAAAGGTCATTCGTTGTGACCTACCTGTTTGTAAATTTAACTTATAAATCTGAGCATTACCACCCCTTTCAGAAGTAAACACTATATCTTGACCATTCGGATGCCAAGACGGTTCAGTATCTATACTACGGTGGTTAGTCAATCGGGTTTCTTTACGCGTTGCTAAGTCTAGCATATACACTTCAGTAGCGCCGTTTCTGTCTTTTGATAGCACCAATAGTAGTTTTTTACCATCGGGTGAGAATTGTGGCGCACCATTAATACCTTGGTGACTTGTTATGAGTTCACGCTTACCAGTGTATAAATCTTGGATATAAATTTGGCTTTGACGATTTTCAAAGGTTACATACGCTAGTTTAGTGCCATCTGGTGACCATGCTGGTGACATAAGCGGCTCTTGCGAGCGTAATAAAACCTGCTCATTAAAACCATCATAATCTGCAACTACTAACTGGTAAGGCTTTGGTTCATCATCACGTACAATCACATAAGCAATTTTAGTTAAAAATGCGCCGCGCTCACCGGTGAGTTTTTCATAAATAACATCACTGATACGGTGTGCATAACGTCTAAAACCGGTATCACTGATCACACTTTCGCGTGCTTCTTGAATATGATCTTGGTTTTTAATGAGTTTTCCGTTACTCATCATTTGCGTTTCACCGCCAGTGATTTGGCCTCGGATAACATCAATAAGCTCATAGCGTACTAAGTAACGGCCATCAGTTTGTTGTTCAACTTCACCAACTAAAATCGCTTCAACGCCTTTATTTACCCAAGCGCCATAATCTACGTCTGCGTCTTTACTAGGTAACTGTGGCATGGCATTAACGTCAATGGGTTTAAATTTACCACTACGCATTAAATCCGCAGCAATCACATCACTGAGCTTTTGTGGAATTGGCCCCATACCTTTATATTTAAATGGCACGATCGCAATAGGTCGCGCGCCATCAATGCCTTCGGTTATGACTATTTCAAGTGCCGCATTTGCAACACTGGTAAAGCCTAAAACGAAAATTAAACAAACTGTTTTCAACTTGTTGAACATACCATTCCTTTAAAATTGTGGCTTAATTGTTAAGTTAATATTTTTTAATTGCTCAAACACATCTTTATCTTTAGAAACTGGCAGTGTATCAGCCATACGAACCGCTCTAAGCGCCGCTTCACATACTAACTTATCACCACCTAAAGATGTAACTTGTGTGACCAGACCATTAAAACCTAAGCGAATATTCACACGGCATTGTTGGTTTTTCATCTTTTCATCAATTAATAAATTTTGCTGAATACGTGCCATAATTAATGCTTTATATTTATCAACCTCAGTGCCTACCTGTTGCTGACGTATTTTATTACGTGCAGCTTGCTCTGTAGCCAGTTGCTCTTGCAGCATTTGCTCTTGTAACGCTTTTTGACGTGCCTCTTCAGCAGCTTCTGCACGTTTTTTAGCGGCTAACTCTTCGCGTTTACGGTCGTCTTCAGCTTTCTTTAAAGCCTCTTCTTCTGCTTTACGTTTTTCAGCAGCCGCTTTAGCAGCAAGTTCAGCTTGTTCTTTTTGCTTTTCAGCCTGCTGCGCTTTTTCACGTTCTTTTTGCTCTATTTCACGCGCTTTTTTAGCTTGAGCTTGGGCTTGTGCGGTTTCTTTCTCTTTCGCGCGACGCTCTTGCTCTAGCTTTTTGATCCGGCGGTCTTCAGATTCACGCTGTTTACGTGCATCAGATGCTCGACGTTCTAAATCACGAATGCGTTTATCTTCAGCACGTTTTTTATCATCTTCTTTGCGTTTCAACTCAGCAATTTTTTGTTCAACCATTTTCTGATCAACAGTCACCGCTGAAACAGCATTTTCAGCATCAGGCATAGCCTTGTTCAAGGTAACTTCCATTACTGTAGGCGGTGAAGTATGAAAACTCGCGGTTCCAATCAAAACGCCAACTATAGCGAGGTGCAATAACACTGATTTTAATACTGAAGGACCCATATTAGCTTTTATTCCCTTCAAACGATTCAGTCATTAATCCAACTGAAGGTACACCGGCATTTTTTAAGAAATCCATCAATAATAATACTTCTTGATACGATACTTTACCTGAGCCTTTGATCATCACTGGGGTTTCTGGGTTTTTCATCAGTTGCAACTTGATAACAGCGGCAACATCTAATGCTTCCATCGGTTCTTCTGGATCAGTACCGATACTGACATAGTACTTACCTTGTGCATCAATTGAAGCAATGATCGGGGGCGTATCTTTAGTATCAACTAAATCTGATTCTTCCATTTTTGGCAAATCAACTTTAACGCCATGAGTGATCAAAGGCGCAGTGGCCATAAAAATAATCAGTAGCACCAGCATTACATCAATGTAAGGAACTACGTTTATCTCTGCAACAGGACGACGCTTCTTACGCTGATACATTCGCTTTTGCCTCTATTTGGGTAGCTGCTTGACGGTGTAAAATATTTGCAAACTCTTCCATAAAGTTAATGTAGTTAGATTCTAGCTTTTCAACTCTATTAGCAAAACGGTTGTATGCAATAACCGCTGGAATAGCAGCGAATAAACCCATAGCTGTTGCAATAAGCGCTTCAGCTATACCTGGGGCAACCATTTGTAAGGTTGCTTGCTTAACTTCGCCTAACGCGATAAAAGCATTCATAATGCCCCATACAGTACCAAACAAACCAATGTAAGGACTGATAGACCCCACTGTTGCTAAAAACGATAAACTTGATTCTAATTTTTCGATTTCGCGAGATAACGCAACTCGCATTGAACGATGCGTCCCTTCCATTACAATGCTAGCACTTTGAAAAGAGTTTTTCTTATGACGAGCAAACTCTTTAAAGCCTGCTATAAATAATGCTTCAACGCCGGTTGAGCTACCGCTACGCGATGAGATCTCATTGTAGAGTTTACTTAAATCAATGCCTGACCAAAATTTTTGCTCAAATCGCTTAGTATTGGATAATGCATCCGAAATTGCTTTTTTACGCTGAAAAATAATTGCCCATGACATCACTGACATAGCTAATAATGCCAGCATAACTAATTGCACAAGAAAACTTGCTTCTAGAATTAAATCTAAAAAATTAAGCCCTGAACCCACATTAAACTCCTAATAAGATTTCTTGTATAAATAACATTTCATTATACGCTAGGTATATGACCGAAAAAATGGCCAAAAGTTGCAACTAGTGTATCTATTCAGCTCAGTACTGACAACGCTATTGCTGTGAATTAGCAACAAAAAACGTTGAAGAGCAGGCTGACTCCAGTTTTATAGCCTTGTTCGGCAATCTTGACGCAACAATTTAAGATTGTACTGCCGAGGTAAATACATGCTGGGGTGCTTATTTATAAACAAAAACTGTGTAAAACACCCTCTTTATTCACTCTTAATGAATAAACAAGCATAATTGACTATGAGCATAGTCATTGCAACAGTTTAACTAATCTATAAAAAAATCATTCAAACAAATAAAACATCACAAATTCAATAGATTAATATACGACCGTGAATTTTATGAACAAAAATAAAGCGCTCATAAAAATCTTGCTATTAGTTTTTTTTATCTGAAAATTAAATTTTTCTAGTTTGAACAAAAACCAACTATTGCGTATTATTCTCCCATACCGAGCTAGCGCAGCAATGAATACTTCATTCAGCCCAGTTCTTTGCAATATGATTCTGATTTTTCGTATTGCTACGCTTAAAGTCTTCTTGATAAAACTTGATGAATTTAAGCAGTGTTACTTAGATTACTTCCTTCAACTTGTTGTTTGCCCGCATTTTATGCGGGCTTTTTTTTGCCTGCAAATCACGCACAGCACTACCTCGCTATGGCGCATACAATATCGTTTACAAACTTAACAGTATGTGAATTGCATTAGCCCAAATAACTAAATAATCTAAACTTTAAGTAATATGCTAATCACGCGATTAACTTAAACACAGCAAAATAGACATTTGAATAGTGGCTAAAAGAACAGTATAGAAGATGTATGAGGTGGGTTTGCAGCCATACGCACGCATACAGCTACAATAAATGTACTTTATTCTTGTTTGGGTAATAAGCCAAAGTGATGATAGGCGTTATCAGACACAATACGCCCTCTTGGCGTACGTTGGATAAATCCTTGCTGGATGAGGTAAGGCTCGATCACATCTTCAATGGTTTCTTTTTCTTCACCGATGGCGGCGGCTAAGTTGTCTAACCCTACCGGCCCCCCCATAAACTTTTCAATGATCGCGAGTAAATATTTACGGTCCATATAATCAAAGCCGCTTTTATCGACATCAATCATATTAAGTGCCAGCTCTGCCACTTCGGCATTTACAGTACCGTCTGATTTAACTTGCGTGTAATCTCGTACCCGGCGTAATAATCGATTGGCGATACGTGGCGTACCACGAGAGCGTTTAGCAATTTCAATGGCGCCTTCATCACACATGGCTAAATTTAAATAATGAGCAGAGCGCCCCACTATAGTCGATAAATCTGCCACCGAATAAAACTCTAAACGCTGCACAATACCAAAACGGTCTCTAAGTGGTGAGGTTAACGAGCCTGCGCGAGTGGTAGCACCAATTAAGGTAAAAGCGGGTAAATCGAGCTTAATGGAACGAGCTGCGGGCCCTTCACCAATCATTAAATCGAGTTGATAATCTTCCATTGCAGGATAGAGTATTTCTTCAACTTGCGGGCTTAGCCTATGTATTTCATCAATAAAAAGTACATCGCCTTCTTCTAAATTGGTCAGTAGTGCGGCTAAATCACCGGCTTTTTCAAGCACTGGGCCCGAGGTTGTTTTAATACTGACATTCAGCTCATTGGCAACAATGTTTGCTAGTGTGGTTTTACCCAAACCCGGCGGACCAAATATTAATAAATGATCAAGCGCTTCACCCCGACTACGTGCAGCTTCTATAAATATTTCCATTTGCTGTTTAACATGGGGCTGACCAGTATAATCGGCTAATAGTTTTGGTCTAATCGCGCGATCGACTACATCTTCATTACTTTGTTCAGTCGCATCTATTAAACGATCCGCTTCAATCATGGTTTACTCACAACATTGATTTTAGAGATTCTTTGATCAGAACCTCTGTAGACATACCAGGCTTGGCCACTGATTTTACTGTTTTTTGTGCTTGCGCCAATTTATAACCTAATGACACTAACGCAGAGATTGCATCATCTGCCGCATTATTAGCAATAAGTGCGTCAGATGCGGGCTCTATAACTGCATTATCACTAAATGGCGTGAATAAGTCATTACCCCAATCTTTTAATCGGTCTTTCATTTCAAGTACCAGGCGCTCTGCGGTTTTTTTACCTACACCTGGCAGTTTCACTAAACTGGTGGCATCTTCGTTATTCACACAGCTAACAAATTGCTTAGCCGACATCCCTGAAAGTATTGCTAATCCGAGCTTTGGCCCAACGCCATTGGCTTTTAATAGCTCTCTAAATAATGCTCGCTCAATTTTATTATTAAAGCCAAATAATAACTGGGCGTCTTCTCTTACTACAAAATGAGTATACACAATGGCATTTTCGCCAATGTTTGGTAAATCATAAAAACACGTCATCGGCATGTTAACTTCGTAACCAACACCGCTTACTTCAAGCAAAATTTCTGGCGGTTGTTTTTCTACTAAGATGCCATTTAAGCGACCTATCATGTTATTTCCTTAATCGTCCTCTAACGGTTTTACTGGCACTGCCCGCTAGTTTTATTAAATTTTGATCGGAATGAGCATGGCATATCGCAATGGCTAATGCATCGGCTGCATCCGCTTGCGGTGTGCCTGGCAATTTTAAAATATTTTTAACCATATGCTGCACTTGCGATTTATCGGCACCACCGTGCCCTACCACCGCTTGTTTAATTTGCCGCGCCGAGTATTCAAACACCGGTAACTCAGCCATTGCCGCACCAACAATTGCAGCCCCTCTGGCTTGGCCTAATTTAAGAGCTGAATCAGGATTATGCGCCATAAATACTTTTTCAATGGCAAAATGATCGGGAGAGAATTGTTCGATTAGTTGACTGATCCCCTGATAAATCATTTTTAATCGAATAGGAAACTCGTGATCGGCCAGTTTTATACAACCGCTACCTAAATAAGTAAATTTAGCACCTTGATGGGCAATCACCCCATAACCGGTTAATCGTGAGCCAGGATCAATCCCTAAAATAATAGCCAATACTTGCCCAATCAGTGTAAATAGTTAAGTACGCTAATAATGCCAGAGCACTGTATAAATTACCAGTGCATTATTGGCATAAAAAAGCCCGTAAAAACGGGCTTGTTTAATTGCTAACCTTTTAGGCTAAAGAGCGTAGTAACCCTTGGGTATTTTTACGCATGGTTCTAGCTATCATAAAGTAGCCCAGTGATGCTACAAACACACCACCCACTAATGGCCCTATTAACCAAATGTGCGGGTGTAACTTACCTGCTAAGTCAAACATCTCACGTTGCACTATTAATAAAGCCACATCACTGACCAACGCAGCGACAAAACCAGCAGCGCTGCCCAGCAATAAAAACTCATATAAAGTGGCATTTTTTATTAGCCGCCCTTTGGCGCCTAAGGTACGCAATATGACAATTTCCTGCATCCGTTCACCAAGGCTTGCTTGCACTTGCGAAATTAAAACTAAGCCACCACACATCACCACTATCGCCAGTACAAATCCAATTGCTAATGACACTTGCGAAATAGTAGAACGTATTTGTTTGACAAAGCTGTCAACGTCGATGGCGTTGATTGTCGGGTAGGCACGTAGTAGCTCACTAAAGTCGCGTTTTTGATCGGCTTCGATACGCACCGATGAAATATACGTCGCAGGAAAATCAGCCAGTACATCAGGACTTAATATAATAAAGAAATTAGGCTTTAAAGTAGCCCAATTAACTTTACGAACACTGGTGATTTTGGCATCAAATGACTGGGCGCCAATCAAAAATGTTAGCGTATCACCCAGTTTCACATCTAAGCGTTCTAGCATAGATTCTTCGATCGATGCTTCAGCGGTGGCATTGTCGCCAAACCACTGCCCGTCTATGATCTCGTTTTGCACAGGGACTTGCTCTAACCATGTAAGGTTTAGCTCACGGCCAATACCTGCGCGTGCTTCTTCGTCTTTCTTCTCGTTATCTTGCAATGAGACTTCGCGAGCAACTAATTCACCGTTAACAGCGTTTACGCGACCACGAATAGTCGGATAGAACTCAGATACTTGAATATTTTTTTGCTCTAAAAAGCTTGTTACGTCTGGCAATTCAGTTTCGGTTATATTGACTAAAAAAGCATTCGGCGCGTCGCTTGGAAGTTGCGATTGCCAATCTGCGATCATATCGTTTTTCAGCACCACTAAAAATAACAATAGCTTTATTGCCAACGAAAAGCTGATCAACTGTACCGCATTAGCATTGGCACGTTTTTGCAACGAAGCAATCGCTAATGACCAACTATTCCCCGGGCGCAATCCTAGTTTACGTCCGCTGCCAAAAATTAACCGCGATAATAAAAACAGTATCGCAATCAAAATTAAAGTAGAGACAAACAAAATAGCGGTAATTTTAAGGTTATTACTAAACAACCACATTAATAAAAAGACTGTTAAGCCCGACATCGCTAAATGCACTTTACTTACTAATAGCTTATCGCCTAAGTTACGGCGTAATACCCTAAGCGGTGGAATATCAAATAAATCTAATAACGGCTTGATTGAAAACATCACGGCACAGATAACGCCAGTACTAATCGCCACAAACCACGGTTTTATACCCGCAGCAGGAAGAGTATTGTTCATTGATTTAGCTAAATAACCAGTAGCTATCTCTTGTAAACCATAGCCAATGGCTAAGCCAAGTATGACCGACAAAGCACACACCAGTGATAAATGCAGTAAGTAAATTTTGCGAATTGTCGATCGGCTACCACCTAAGGTTTTCATCATCGCAACTGGGTCATATTGGCGTTCGCAATAACGCTTTGCAGACACGGCAATCGCCACCGCCGCTAAAATAATGCCCAATAATCCCGCTAATAATAAAAAGCTTTCAGCGCGGTTTAAGCTATTTGCAATCGGCGACTGTCTGTCTTTAACACCATACCATTGCTGATTTTCTTTCATTTGTGGTTTTAGCCAGCTATAAAAGTCAGTAAGGTTACTCTCATACCCTGCATACAACTGGCGGTAAAAAACACGGCTGCCCGGCTGGATCACTTCAGTTTTGTCTACATCTTGGTTATTTAACAACACACGACGACTACTTGAAAAAATATTAAATGGCGCATCAGGCTCTTCCACCAATACTTTTTCAATATTAAATTGCGCAGCGCCAAGCTCAACCGTATCACCTACTTTTACATTTAGTGCATAAAATACCGATTCACTAAACCACACATTACCAACAGTTGGCCCTTGCGTGGCCACTTCAACCTCTCCGGTTAAGCTGCTTTTAACTTTTAGTTCGCCCTTAAGTGGGTAATGCTCCGACACCGCTTTTACTGAGCTTAATTGCATTTCGTCATTAGCAAACAGCATAGTATCAAAGTAAGTTAGCTGTGCGGTTTGTAAGTTGTATTCGCTTGCTGTTGTTAAATATTCACCCGGTAATTCATGGTTGCTTGCCAGCACGCGATCAGCGGCAATAAAGGCACTGCTTTTTTGTGCGATGCTTTGCCCTATGCGATCAGTCACCATAGAAAGCGTTAGTACTGTTAATACTGCCAACGCTATGGCCGCACAAATCACCGTGAGTTCACCACGGCGAAATTCACGGCTAAATAATTTTAATGCTAATTTAACCCACATTCGCCATAGCCTCATTGGTATTTTTAACTAATTGACCCGCTTCAATTTGTAACACATGCTGGCACTTTGCTGCTAACACCTCGTCATGTGTGACTAAAATCAACGTCGTGCCATGAAGCTGATTAAGCTCGAATAGCAGTGACTCAATTAACTTACCATTTTTGCTATCAAGATTTGCTGATGGCTCATCGGCGAATAAAATCTTTGGTGTGCCAATAAATGCGCGAGCAATCGCTACACGCTGCTGCTCACCACCAGACAATTGCGACGGATAATGCTCAATACGATGACTTAAACCTACTTTTTCCAGAAGCTCGAGTGCTTGTTGCTTGGCATTTTTTTCACCAGCGAGCTCTGCCGGTAACATCACATTCTCAAGTGCTGTTAAACTCTGTACCAACATAAATGATTGAAATACAAAACCGACTTTTGCAGCTCTTAATGCCGCACGCGCTTCTTCATCAAGTTCATGCAGTGGCTCACCATCTAAATAAATTGATCCCTGAGTCGATTGATCAAGCCCTGCGAGCAAACTTAATAAAGTTGATTTACCTGAACCTGAGGTACCAACTACAGCAACTGAGTCTCCAGACTTGACATTAAAGGTGATGTCACTGAGGATGGGCAAATCCCCTTCAAGGGTATTAACCGTTTTAGAAAGACCTTTAACCTGAATGATATTTAATTGAGATAGCGCTGACATATGATGTATTCAATCCTACGTTTTATTTTCGTTTTACTATTAGTAATCAAACCACTTAGTGCGGCAGCTGACAACACAATTTTAATTTTAGGTGATAGTTTAAGCGCCGCCTACGGCTTAAAACAAGAGCAAGGCTGGGTTAAACTGTTACAAGATAAGTACGACAACGAGCAAGCACCAATCCAACTTATCAATGCCAGTATCAGTGGCGAAACCACCGGTGGCGCACTGCGTCGTTTAGACGCCCTACTTAATGAGTTTCAACCGAGCCATGTACTTATAGAGCTTGGTGGTAACGACGGCCTGCGTGGCTTTCCAATTAAACGCCTAAAAGAAAACCTAGCCAGTTTAGTAAGCAAGAGCAAGCAAGCTGATGCCAAAGTAGCGATTATGGAAGTACACATCCCGCCTAACTATGGGCCACGTTATACCGGATTATTTACCGCTAGTTTTGCTGAGGTTGCGGGTGCCACAAACAGCCATTTAATGCCATTTTTTATCTTGAATGTCGCTGCTGATAATAGCCTGATGCAAAACGACAACATACACCCTAACAAAACTGCTCAACCTATACTACGAGATGTGATGTATAAATCGATCAATGACTGGATAAATAACTAAACATCCTCATAAAATGATTTATTTCACTCAGTACGTGCAATAAATGTTCAAACAAACAAAAGCTTATTGATTTTTGAAAAAATATACGTACTATTGCTTGCAACGTCGGTATGTAGCGCAGCTTGGTAGCGCACTGTCATGGGGTGGCAGGGGTCGAGAGTTCGAATCTCTCCATACCGACCATTTAATTCAACAACTTAACCTCATTTATATATAAGTTGTTTTCTTTAAAAGCCTTTCGTGTAGCCAATCTGTAGCCACTCTACTCATTTTATAGCTGGGAAATAAAGCTTACTTCATTTAGCTGTTCGTGCGTACTGGTTACGAAACTCCCGTTTTACGATGTCTGAAAATACCCTAAATAAACTTAGCTAGTTTCGTGTATTGATCTAAGCTATTGCGTAAGCCCCACACACCAGAAAGCCGTTTCTTTGTAGATACCTAAATAAGCTTTTCCGAGTCCAATTGTTCCCCCAGCTTGTCTTAATACCTTTATTATTAAGGTGATTTACTAAAGCATAACAACTAGGATTTTTGTATCGGCTAGATTGATTGAGCAATTCCACCAGCGCTTTAAAAATTAGTTTATCGTTTTCTATTCGATGTGAATTTTGCATAACTCCCCTTTATTAAGTCATATTATACCCTTTTATATGCTAATGTTTGGTTGGCAGAGTTAAAGCATGTTTGTATAGCTATCAACATATGCTTGAAGTTCAATTCTACAATCAAGCTACTTTTTACTATTAAAGTTTCTAAGGAGAGATATGTTTTTTTCTAAAAGTGATAAATCAACACCATCAAATACTAAGCCTGACTGGAGCTTAAAAGATAAAGAGCTAATAAATAATATAACTGGTAACACATATAATACATCAGACTTAGCATACGCATTAAAGAAAGACGGGCATAATGCTATTGCAGCCATTTGGTATAAAGGCCAATTTTTATGCAACTTAACAACGCTCTACAGTCAATCTGGTATTTATAAAAATCATGGTATGAAAGAATGCGATGCTTTCATAGAAGGCTTCGACGATACAAACCTAGCTGACCTAAACAGCAATGAAATAGAAATATCTTTGCCTTACCTTAAATTCATGAACAAAGAATTTGGATTAGCGGGAATCAGAACCCAGCAAAACCAAAACCATTACGATGTGCTCTATTATGGTAAATACTTAACACAAATTTCTGAGTCTGTAGCTAACACAATAGAGAAAGCTAAAGATATCCACCTAACCAGAAAATATGGTGTTAATGGCAGTAAAGCCAAACAAGACTATGATAAACAGAAAATAGAACACGCTATTGCAAGTAAACTAAACAAAGTTGAAGCAAAAGACGTACTACTGACAACCGAAACAGCGCCAAACTTAAATATTACAAAACGTATTGATGTTATTAGTGCCGAATGCGCTTATGGCATGAACATTTTTAAAGATATTTTTGCAAGTTTTAGTGATACTTTTGGAGGTCGCAGTAACAGCATACAAAACACGCTTAGAGATGCCCGTAAAACAGCACTAAATGAACTTAGAAAAGAAGCCTATTCTCTAGGTGCTAATGCCGTAATAGGTATAGATCTAGACTACAGTGAGATATCAGGCGGTGGTAAATCAGGTATGTTATTTATCGTTGCTTCGGGCACAGCTGTAATTATCGAGAATTAAACATAGCTATATTATATGTGCTCTATACTGCCCGAAAAGCCATATCAAAATTCTATTCAAAGAAGTTAAAATGCCTCTTTAATATATTGTTATTAAAACACTTTTCCTGTAGGTGCTTTCGCAAAGCCTATATATCTTGAATGCGAAATTATAAAGCTAGACAGCCACTCTAATTGAACAAACAATGCTGTTCCACCACATTTACTTTTTAGGTTAAGAGTTAATCTTTTACTACAAGGTTACTTTCATTTTTTCTATTTAATAAGTTATTAATCCGCTTAAACCTAAATTGCGCGCACGAAAATGACTGCACAATTGCAGTTTTAACTTTTTACTGAGGGCTTTTAACTTAACTTCTATATTTGCACAAGCTGACCTTTGTGCTGAACAAATTTTAACTAGATTAAATATTCTAAAGCATGTATTTTGTTTGCCAGGATAAAGTATAGGGACATTAAAATGAATAAAAAATTAATATTATTGGCTTTATTTCTTGGGGTAACACTAACCGCGTGCGGCGGTTCAGGTAGTTCAACTAAGCCACAAGTAGAAAATAATAATCTCAGTGATAGCGATAAAGATACATCTACCGATAGTTCAACCGGCTCAGGTGCCATTACTGCTAAAATCAATCCGATCCAATCGGTATACACCGGTTCAACGGTCAGATTAGTAGGAACAAGTAGCATTGTTCCTGCCATTTCAAGCGTGGATTGGTCAATTATTGAAAAGCCTGATAATAGCTCTGCAAAAATAGCAAATAATAGCAGCCTAATGAGCGAGTTTGTTGCCGATATAGCTGGTACATATCAAATTCAGCTAATCATTAAGTCAGGTTCAACAGAGTCTATTGCTACAGCGTCAGTGAGCATTTCAGATAAACCGATTGAGCCAAAAAATCATGCCCCAACAGCTGTTATTACTCCTTTTGAGGAAAAAGCGGGTAAAAATAAGCAAGTAACACTAAGTGGAAAAAATAGCTCAGATGCTGATGGCGATAATATTTATTATAAGTGGCAAGTTACCAGTGCTAACAATGCATTAGACTTCTTTCTCACCAACCCTGAAGGACAAAGTGCTAGTTTTGAAGGAAGAGACTATGGCATATTCACGATCAGCTTAACGGTACATGATGGTAAAGCCTATTCAGAAACGGTAACTAAACAGATAGAAGTATATGATGATAGACCAGAGCTCATAGCATCATTTGACGCACCTGAAACCGCTGAAGTGAACGAGTTTATTAACCTTGATGCAAAAGACAGCATGCAATACAATTTTGCGACTCCTATGTTTAGCTTCGACAGTGTTCCTGCTACCAGCAAGGTAACATTAGCCTATACTATGTCGTATCTCTCCTTCTTTATTCCAGATGTTGCCGGTGAATACAAGGTTCGTTTTACACTCAAAGATAGAAATAGTGACCGTACGGAATCAGTCGTAAAAACGATAACGGTCTCAGAGAAACAGAGCGATGCTGGTAAAACAGCAATTTCATTTAGTTCCGACCAAAATGCACCACCAGCACTTAACGTCTTGCCAAGCCCATTGCTTAATACCTTTACCCTATCAGAGCAATTATTCTACGCTGAAGTACAAGATCCTGAGGGCGCGCAAGTAGAGTTGAGCTGGAAGTGGCTAAATAGGCCAGCGAATAGCCAAGCAGATATTATTGCTGAAACAGGTAGCCGCGCTAGAGTTCGTTTTGATGTTGCTGGCTTTTACATTTTACAAGTCGCCGCCTCTGACGGAGAAAACACCACGAACAGGTTTGTCGCAATCAAAGTAGAAGATCCCGATAACTCCGCGCCGACCATTATCGATGTTGAGATGTTCGGGAATAAAATCAAAGGCAGTAATTTAACACTCAAAGCACAAGCCTATGACAAAGAAACAGATCCCATTACCTACACATGGCTCGTATTATTGCCAAATGGCAGGGCTGCATCTATTGGTAACGAAACAAGTGATACAGCAATATTGCCTTTAGTTTCCTCAGGTAACTATCAAGTGCTTGTTTATGCAAAAGATGATATAGCTCCTTATTCGAGTCATAAACGCATTACATTTATCGTTGAGTAACAACTGATGCGGCACGCTTAGCTCGTGCCGCTGACCCGCTCACTGTCTTTTTTAGCTCCATCATAAACTCCTTTACCCTGTGAATAAACGAGTCAACACTCACCATAAGCCGATTCCTCTAAAAGATATGCTTGAGTTATGCCCAACTCAGCTAGTTTTGTCTCCGCTTCTTGGCAACTAAACTCCTACTAAAATAGATAGCCATTTTAGAGCTTGGCAGTAGCCTGTGAGCTCGATGGATTTAAGCTCAAGTTACGTTTATTGATAACTAAAATTACGCAGTCCATTTTAAAGCTAACTAATAAGCCTATTTGACTAATTACTTAACCATTGCAACTTGGATCAATTGCAAATATATTAACAAAACTACTAAGTAGAAGGATTTACTGATGCCAGGTGCCTTTGCACACATTACTGCGGCTAACTTAGCTACTGAGAATAACGCCCTGATTGGAATGAATATTCCTACCAAAGCAAAGCTGATCTTAAGTCAAAATCAAAAATACCTTGAGTTAGGCTGTGTATCGCCTGACTACCCTTATTTAGCTGTGGGTAATTCAGAGCAAAATAAATGGGCTGATTTAATGCATTATCACAATACCGGTGATGTAATTAAAGAAGCAGTAAAGTATTGCAAAAATCTAGAGGGATCAGCGCAAGAAAAATGCTTTGCTTGGCTGTGTGGTTATATGTCGCATGTTGCAGCTGATATCACCATTCATCCCGTGGTCGAGCTTAAAGTGGGCCCGTATGAGCAAAACCAAACTGACCACCGCACTTGTGAAATGAATCAAGACGCTTATATTTGGCCAAGGTTAAACTTGGGTGAAATTGGCCTTGCTGATCGCTTTCGGCTTAATATCGGCTCATGTAGCAGCCAAAATAACTGCCTTGATGAAGATATTAAACAACTGTGGCAGCATGTTTTATCGCATATCCACCCAGATTACACACAATCAGCAGCTCCTGACTTTGATGCGTGGCATTCAGGCTTTCAACTGGTTGTTGATCATGCTGAAGAAGGATATCGACTCTTCCCATGGGCAAGGCATGTTGCGGCAAACAATGGGCTACTCTACCCTCGCCAAGATGAGATTGATTACACTTACATTGAGCAGCTTAATACTCCAAATGGCCCAATGCACTACGACGACATTTTTAATTTAGCGGTTGAAAATATACAGTATTTTATATCGATTATTGCTAATGCTATTTTTAATGATGGAGAGTGCTGGCAAATTTGTAATTGGAATTTAGACAACGGTAAAGACGAAAATGGCAACTTAACCGCGTGGAATATTTAAAATGAAATACTTAACTCTAATCTTAGTAATTGTTTTATCTGTGGGCTGCTCTAGCCTAGCTAATGCACATGATCCAGAAAAGATGGCTGATCTTGCATCACAACTAAAAGATATTTCAGCCGCGGTTGATGGCACATTAAAGTTCAGCACCAAAACCTATACTGATCCGCAAGCATTACTAATGGCTGCTATCAACAGCAATAAAAACAAACTCACCCCTTTTGAGGACTATCAGTTAAAAGTTTTCATTCAAGATAAAAATGCCATTTTATTACTGTGTGAGGATGACATTTTACTTATTGAAGATGCTGGCTGTACTGCGCCATCCGATATCCAGCATTGGCAATCAACTGACACTCAAGCCTGTAAAGTTACTATCAACGCCAGCAAAATTTGTAAGCGTTAAAAAATTGCGATTTATTCTTTTTTATAAAGTTTAATTAGGCCAACTTATTTTTTAAATACAATGTTTACCTTCATTAATAAAAGGAATTTCAATGAATAACAAAATAACCAAGGTACTTATATTTTGTATCGCCCCCCTAATATGTGTATTTAACCTACACGCAGAGCCTTTGCTTTCCCCCTATCCAAGTGCCAAGCTGGAGAATTCCGTTATTTTAGCGGGTGAGGAAACTCGCCTTGTTACAAAGTTTGTTGCTACAGCTGAAAAGTCTCAACAATTTGAGTATAAAAAATTCATTGGTGATACAGGCCATTACGCTTATACGATAAAAAATGTTGCTTCGTTAAAGGTAACAAAAAATTATGAAAGTGCGTTAAGTGATGCTGGTTTTAAAGTGGTTTATACATGCTCTTTAAGTGATTGTTATTCAGGAGATAAACGTGAACAAAGAAAATTATTAGCTGAAAAGTCTAGCTACTTTAACCCTAGTAATCAATTCCAACAACCTCACTATATTTTCGCCACAAAAGGGGATGAGTCCCTCGATGCTGCTATTTCGTTATTTGTTGGTCAGTATGAAAATACGACGCGAGTATTATTAACCACAGTGGATATAAAAGACATTGAATCAGGACTTGTCACTGCCAATTTTGACGCATTTACCAAACACAATAATAAACAGATAACCAAGGCACCGCGTAAAGATAAAGGGGGCTCAGCAGATCATCCATTAATAAGTCGCTATCCTAGTAGTTATATTGAAGATTACAAACAGGTTGATTATGAAGAATTCAGCATTCCTGTTGGTATTGTTGATACAAAAACAAACACACTGCCAATGCTAGACGTTACCGGAGACTTAACCCAAATTACTTATATCGTAAACAGGGTGTCAACGCTAAAAATTTATCATAATTATCTAAGTGCTTTAGTAAAAGCAGGGTTTGAAACGGTATTCTCTTGTCAAAAAGATACATGCAGTGGTAACACCAGAGATAGATTAATCCGTGAGGATTTACAAAAGTTAGGTGATAAGCTCGCTGTAAAACAAGCTTATAATTACTGGCGCCAACCTCGATACCAAGTTATGAAAAGTACTGTTGAGGGCCAAACTACCTATGTAGCTTTTTTCATCGGTAACTATGAAGGCGATTCTCGTATTCAGCTTGTAGTGATGCGGAGCGAGCCATTATTAACTGGGTTAATAGAGACAAATAGCGATAAAGTGTTAGAGCAACTTAAGCAAAAAGGTAAAGCCTCAATCTATGGGGTGTTATTTGACTACGATAAAGCGGTCATAAAGCCTGAATCTAAACAATCATTGGATGTCATTGCGCAAGTTTTAGAAAAAAATAAGGCATTGAGTTTGTATGTGGTTGGTCACACAGATGATAAAGGCTCTGCAGAATATAATTTAGACCTTTCTAAACGTCGGGCTGATGCGGTCGTTAAAGCTTTAATTGCTGACTATGGTATCGCTAAAACAAGGTTAATACCTCAAGGTGTTGGCCCCTATGCTCCCGCAGCCACTAACAAAAACGAATTAGGTCGAGAGCTAAATCGACGTGTTGAGTTAGTCGAAAGGTTATCTGATTCAAAATAATTACGTATCGCGAAAAATGCATATTAACGCCATTGCCTTAATATGCATTTTTATCACCAATTAGGTACGAAGTTCTATTGCAAAGTGGTCACTAGGCTCGCATTGTAAACTAAGCCTTTATCTATAGTGGCTTTAAAACTGCAAAACGCGCCATTCACTAAACATAAATTGGGTGCAACATGTCCGATATCAGCGTCGATGATAACTGGGAATAAACAATTACCTAACGCAAGCTCAAGGGCTTGGTAATAATCAATGTCTTGCTCTGGAGAGCTAAGCAAAGCACTACGCCCCAGAATAATACCGTTAATATCAGCAAACACACCATTTAACCGCAACGCCATTAAAGTACGGGCCACTGCTGTAGGTGAAAGCTCTGCATTTTCTAAATAAAGTAGTAAACCTTCTGGCGCATATGTTTGCTTAAAGTTATGCAGATCAAGATATGGAGAAGCCAGTAACACGTTAAGTGAGTCTAAACAGCCACCAAATAACCGCCCCGTCAGCTCTACTTGCCTTGAGTCTTGATAGTTTAGGCAGCGCCATTGACTCGGCTGAGTATAATCAAATAATGCATCTGGCTCTTTTGCGTAATCAATCACTTTAGTCTGATAATACTTGGCAGGCACCTGTTCGAAATAGCCATTTTTCTCAAGCGCCAGAACATCAAAAACTTGCAAGCAGTAATTGTCTTTCTCGTTAGGATGTAATTGCATTAGATTTGCAGCATGAAGTGTTACCCAACCACATCGCACTGTAAGCATACAGGCAAACGTGCTCACATCTGAAAAACCTACTAACCACTTTGGCTTGGCAGACTTAACCGCATTAAAATCAATATACTGAAGTACTTCCATGGCAAGCTCACCACCCCACGGCGGCATAATTGCGGCAATGCTGTCATCTAGTAAGAACGCCATTAGCTCATCAGCGCGTTGTTTTGCTGGGCTACTTTGTTGTCTTAAGCATTTACCCTCGACTACTAGGTAGCCACGGCGTGTTAAGCCAGAAAGTACGCGTTCCAGGCGTGGGTGAAAGATACTCTCAACACCGGATGAAAATGCGCAAATGGCAATTTTATCGCCGTTTTTTAATGCGTCAGGAAAAGTAATTGCTGTCATCAACATCTGCAAATTATCAATACGTTAGCTTAACGTACCCAATTTATTAAGAAATGTCGAGATTGTTTATGGCATAAAAAAACCGATGCAAGCATCGGTTTTTAAAAACGTGAAAATGAGTAAAGTAATTAAATGTACTCAACCTCAATGATTTCGTATTCCACGTCGCCTTTCGGGGTTTTAATGATCACAGCATCATCTGCTTGTTTACCAATTAAACCACGGGCAATCGGTGAATTAACCGAAATACGGTTATCTTTAATACTTGCTTCATCATCACCAACAATTTGGTATTTAACTTCAGCATCAGTCTCAACATTAACGATTGTTACTGTGGTACCAAAAATAACTTTACCCGTATTTGGTAGTTTAGTCACATCAATGATTTGTACATTTGAAAGCTTAGCTTCAATTTCTTGAATACGGCCTTCGCAAAAACCCTGTTGCTCACGCGCTGCATGATATTCAGCGTTTTCTTTTAAGTCACCATGTTCACGTGCAACTGCAATATCAGATACAATTTTTGGACGGGTAACTGTTTTTAATTCGTTAAGTTCTTTGCGCATTAAATCTGCGCCACGAACTGTCATCGGAATTGTTTGCATACTTTTCTCACTTAATCCCAAGGCCGATAAACGGCCTTGGCACATTTCCTTAGTTCAATCGCAGGTGTAGTTCTTGAACTGACGTCACTTTGCTGCGGTCGTCTGCTTGGTTAGCAGTACAGTTAGCAAATGCCGCATTCAAGGTCGTTGTATAGTTAGTTTTGTGTTGCAATGCACCACGACGTAACACCTTCGAATCTTCGATCGCTTGGCGACCTTCGGTAGTATTAACGATATAGCTATACTCGCCATTTTTGATTCTATCAAGAATGTGCGGGCGACCTTCAAATACTTTGTTTACACGACGTACTGCAATACCAGCATCTTCAAGTGCAGCGGCTGTGCCACCTGTTGCATCTAGTTCAAAACCTAGGTCTGTCATGGTTTTAGCTAGTTCAACAATACGTGGCTTATCGCTATTACGCACAGATAGTAACGCGCGGCCACCGCGTGGTAAAGTATTGCTTGCACCTAATTGTGCTTTTGCAAAGGCTTCGGCGAATGTATCACCGACACCCATTACTTCACCAGTAGAGCGCATTTCAGGGCCACGGATAGGATCCACACCTTGGAACTTAGCAAATGGCAATACTACTTCTTTTACGCTGTAGTAAGGTGGTATCACTTCTTTAGTAATGCCTTGGCTTGCTAAAGATTGACCCGCCATACAACGTGCCGCTACTTTTGCAAGTGCCACACCGGTCGCTTTTGATACGAACGGTACCGTACGCGCTGCACGTGGGTTTACTTCGATTAAGTACACTTTGCCATCTTTAACAGCAAACTGTGTATTCATCAAACCAACCACGCCAAGCTCCAGTGCCATGTCAGTTACTTGCTTGCGCATTACGTCTTGCACTTCTTGTGATAACGAATGGGCTGGTAATGAACAGGCTGAGTCACCTGAGTGAACACCCGCTTGTTCAATGTGTTCCATGATGCCGCCGATGATCACTTGCTCGCCGTCGCAAATTGCGTCAACGTCAACTTCAATCGCGTTATCTAAGAAACGGTCAAGTAGTACTGGTGCTTCGTTTGATGCAGATACGGCTTCGGTCATGTAACGACGTAAGTCTTGCTCGTCATACACAATTTCCATTGCACGACCACCTAGTACATACGAAGGACGTACAACCAGTGGAAAACCAATTTCAGCTGATTTTAAAATCGCTTCTTCAGTTGAAGTCACAGTGGCATTTTCAGGCTGAAGCAGGTTTAAACGCTCAACAAGTTGTTGGAAACGCTCACGGTCTTCTGCACGGTCAATCGCATCTGGTGAAGTACCAATTACTGGCACGCCGTTAGCTTCAAGTTCACGGGCAAGTTTAAGTGGTGTTTGACCACCGTATTGCACGATTACACCAACAGGCTTTTCTACACGTACGATTTCAAGTACGTCTTCAAGGGTAATTGGTTCAAAGTATAAACGGTCTGACGTATCGTAGTCGGTAGAAACCGTTTCAGGGTTACAGTTAACCATGATAGTTTCGTAACCGTCTTCACGTAGTGCAAGGGCTGCGTGAACACAACAGTAATCAAATTCAATACCTTGACCGATACGGTTAGGACCGCCACCAATAACCATGATTTTATCACGATCAGATGGGTTAGCTTCACACTCTTCATCGTACGTTGAGTACATGTATGCAGTATCAGAGCTAAATTCTGCAGCGCACGTATCAACGCGCTTGTATACTGGCACGATGTTTAATAAATGACGCTTTTTACGAATTTCAGCTTCAGACACACCGGCAATTTCAGCGATACGAGGATCAGCAAAACCTTTACGTTTTAACTTACGAAGGAAATCAGCGCTTAAGCCAGCCATGCCCACTTCGGCAATTTTAGCTTCGTCTTTTAAGATATCTTCAATCTGTACTAAGTACCAACGGTCAACTTTGGTTAACTGAAACACTTCTTCAACGCTCATGCCGTGACGCATTGCATCAGCAATATACCAAATACGCTCAGCGCCTGGCTCACGTAATTCACGGATGATTTTCTCTTTCGCTTTCGGATCGTCAAGTGCCACGATTGGGTTGAAACCCGTTGCGCCAACTTCCAGACCACGTAATGCTTTTTGTAACGACTCTTGTTGGTTACGACCAATCGCCATTACTTCGCCTACAGATTTCATTTGCGTGGTTAAACGGTCGTTTGCACCAGCAAATTTTTCAAAGTTAAAGCGAGGAATTTTTGTTACTACATAGTCGATTGATGGCTCGAACGACGCAGGTGTTTTACCACCGGTGATGTCGTTTTGTAGTTCATCAAGTGTGTAGCCTACCGCTAGCTTAGCCGCGATTTTAGCAATCGGGAAACCAGTTGCTTTTGAAGCAAGTGCTGATGAACGTGATACACGTGGGTTCATCTCGATAATAACCATACGGCCGTCATCAGGATTAACACCAAACTGTACGTTTGAGCCACCTGTTTCAACACCAATTTCACGCAGTACTGCCATAGAGGCATTACGCATTAATTGGTATTCTTTGTCAGTTAATGTTTGCGCAGGAGCAACGGTGATTGAATCGCCAGTATGAACACCCATTGGGTCAAAGTTTTCAATTGCACAAACGATAATGCAGTTGTCGTTTTTGTCACGCACAACTTCCATTTCGTACTCTTTCCAACCGATCAATGATTCATCAATCAATAGCTCGCTGGTTGGAGAAAGGTCTAAACCGCGTTCACAAATTTCTTCAAACTCTTCTAAGTTATACGCCACACCGCCGCCGGTGCCGCCCATAGTGAAAGAAGGTCGAATAATACACGGTAAACCAATGCGTTTGATGATGTCTTTTGCTTCATCCATTGAATGAGCAATTTCAGCACGCGGGCATTCTAAACCGATATTTCTCATTGCGATATCGAAACGTTCGCGGTTTTCTGCTTTATCGATTGCATCAGCTGTTGCGCCAATTAGCTCAACACCATGCTTTGCCAATACACCGTGCTTGTCTAGTTCTAGCGCACAGTTCAATGCGGTTTGACCACCCATTGTAGGTAGTACTGCATCTGGCTTTTCTTTTTCAATGATTTTTTCTACCACTTCCCAATGAATTGGCTCGATGTAGGTCGCATCAGCCATATCAGGATCGGTCATAATTGTTGCAGGGTTTGAGTTAACTAAAATAACTCGATAGCCTTCTTCTCTAAGTGCTTTACACGCTTGAGCACCAGAGTAGTCAAATTCACAGGCTTGGCCGATTACAATCGGGCCTGCGCCTAGGATAAGAATGCTTTTTATGTCGGTACGTTTTGGCATTGTTACTCCGGTTTAATTAGTTGTTACGCGCTTGCATCAAATCGATGAAGTGGTCAAATAATGGGGCTGCATCGTGTGGACCTGGGCTTGCTTCAGGGTGACCTTGGAAGCTAAAAGCAGGTTTGTCGGTGCGGTGAATACCTTGCAACGTTCCGTCAAATAACGATTTATGCGTAGCACGAAGGTTATCTGGTAACGTTGTTTCATCGGCAGCAAAACCATGGTTTTGCGCAGTGATCATTACTACGTTACGGTCTAAATCTTTCACTGGGTGGTTACCACCGTGATGACCAAACTTCATTTTCACTGTTTTTGCACCCGAGGCAAGGGCTAACAATTGGTGACCTAAACAGATACCAAAAATAGGAATTTCAGTTTCTAAAAAGGCTTTAATTGCTTCAATGGCGTAAGTACACGGTTCAGGATCGCCCGGGCCATTCGATAAAAAGATACCATCTGGGTTAAGTGCTAACACGTCAGCTGCCGAGGTTTGTGCAGGTACAACGGTTAATTTACAACCACGGTCTACAAGCATACGGAGAATATTACGCTTCACACCGAAATCATAAGCAACAACGTGAAACTTTTCATCGGCTGCGTTTAGAGTTTTGAACCCTGCGCCTAATGTCCAGCTTGATTCACGCCACTCGAAATTTTCCTTGGTTGATACTACTTTCGCTAAATCCATACCTTTTAAGCCTGGGAAGGCTTGCGCAGCTGCGAGCGCTTGGTTTTCATCTAATTCGTCACCTGCAATAATACAACCGTTTTGAGCGCCTTTATCGCGCAAAATACGGGTAAGCTTACGGGTGTCGATGTCTGCAATACCTAAGATATTACGTTCTTTTAAGTAATCATCTAACGATTGCTCGTTACGGAAATTACTTGCTAGCAGTGGCAAATCACGGATCACTAGGCCTTTAGCCCAAATGTGACTCGCTTCTTCGTCTTCGCTGTTAGTACCCGTATTACCTATGTGTGGGTACGTCAAAGTTACGATTTGTTCCGCGTATGAAGGGTCAGTCAGAATTTCCTGATAACCAGTCATTGATGTATTGAATACTACTTCACCGACAGACATGCCGTCAGCGCCGATTGCAGTACCGCGAAACACTGTGCCGTCTTCTAGAACTAACAGAGCGGATTTAGTCAAGTTAACCTCCTAACAGTAAAAAACGGGAGTAAAGTCATTTGCTTTACTACCCGTTTATAGCGATTGGAAACACGCAATTATGAATTTTTGGCAAATTAGCGCTATTTTATAGTAATTTGCCTTTTAGGTCTAACCCTATTTCAATAATCAGTAAAAATAAGCCCTATAAGCCAAAAAAGCCACCAAACACCCAAAAAAGTAACTAAACTACTTCAAGTCGAGGACATCTTGCATGTCATAAAGTCCTGCAGGCTTATTTTTCAACCAGCCCGCAGCTCTTACTGCGCCTAATGCAAAGGTCATTCGAGAACTTGCTTTATGAGTTAATTCAAGCCTTTCGCCAGAAGTTGCGAAATATGCGGTATGTTCACCAACTATATCTCCGCCTCGGAGCACCGAATAACCAATTTCATTTTGCGATTTTTCTGTTTCTACTCGGCTGCGATCAAATACCGCAACCTCATCATGCACCCACCCTTTTGCATCGGCAATTGCTTCACCAATGGCAAGTGCAGTGCCTGATGGCGCATCTATTTTATGGCGATGATGCGCTTCAAAAATTTCGATATCTAAATCATCACCGAATTTAGTGGCGGCGGTTTGCACTAAATTCAACAGTAAATTTACGCCTACGCTGTAATTTCGCGCAAACACAATTGGAATCTGCTTGGCAGCCGTTTGTAACGCCAGCATATCGTCGTCATTTAAACCGGTGGTGCCAATCACCATCGGGATATTTTGTGCAACGGCTGTTTTTAAATGCTCACGCATACCCGCTGGGAGCGTAAAATCAATCAGTACGTCGGTATTGTCAACGTTGCGTTCATCACTAAAATTAATTGTCGCAGGTGCTGCGCTATTTAATTGATTAACGGCAATATTTAATAAGGGAGAACTGCTGCGTACATAGGCTGCACTAAGCTCGGTATGATTATTTTTGTGAGCGGCTTCAATTAATGCCAACCCCATTCTTCCGTTTGCGCCAAATACGCCTATTCGATTCATATTAATAACCTATGCATTTTTTGAGTTGGCTAGATTTTATCTAAAACTCGTGTAATAGTCAGGTAAGCCTTTTAAAAAATAATAATAACAGATACCCATAGACTTTAGCCATCTATACATTTAAACTTCTTTCTTTGCGCCGATTTGGTCTTTGGCTTGCGGGCGCTGTTGAGGTACTTATCATTGTGGTAGGTATGACAACTAAATTCAGCTAAAAGAGGGATGTTTTGGCTGTGTTAGTTGTGCAAGAAGTTATCTAACGAGGAATATGATGCAGCCATCATTTAATAAAACAACAGCAAAACTATCTTTGCTCCCCCTATTAACCTTTGTGGCCTTATTTTTAGGTGCGGGTTTATACCTGCAATCACAAGGGGTCGATTACGCTTTTTATCAGCTCCCTGCCCCTGTTGCTATTTTACCGGCGATTATGCTGGCGTTTATGTTAAATAAAAACACCATTAACCACAGTGTAGAAACCTTTATAAAAGGTGCCGGTCACAACAACATCATTACCATGTGCTTAATTTATTTACTTGCTGGGGCATTTTCTGCCGTCGCAGGTGCAACAGGCGGCGTGGATGCGGTTGTTAACGCCGGTTTATCACTTATTCCACCAGCATTACTTTTACCGGGCTTATTTTTAATTGCAGCGGTAGTATCTACGGCCATGGGTACTTCAATGGGTACTATCGGGGCGATTGGCCCGATTGCGTATGCGGTCTCTATTAAAACCGGTATTGATCCAGCATTAATGGCCGGTACGATTGTGTCAGGTGCGATGTTTGGCGATAACTTATCAATTATTTCTGATACCACCATTGCTGCAACGCGTACCCAAGGCTGTGAGATGAAAGATAAATTCCGTGAGAATTTAAAAATCGCATTGCCAGCAGCTATCCTCACTATTGGTTTATTATTCTTTTTAACTCCTGCGGCTCAAGCAGTAGAAACTAAAGATTACGATATTCTATTAGTACTACCTTATGCATTTATTTTAGTACTAGCGGTGATGGGCTTTAATGTATTTGTGGTGCTGTTCAGCGGTATTATATTTGCGGCACTGATGGGCTTTACTGGCAGTTATGAAGGTGCCAGCTTTGTAAAAGACATTTATAAGGGCTTTACTGATATGCAAGAAATATTCTTGCTGTCGATGTTTATTGGTGGCTTATCAGAGTTTATTCGTATTAACGGTGGCCTTGATTATATCGCGCAAAAGATTCAAGCCATTACTAAAGTCATTGCAAAATGGCACCGAAAAGTGGCAGATCAACTTGGTATTGCCGCGTTAGTTATGACCAGCAACGTATGTATAGCGAATAATACCGTGTCGATTATTGTTGCCGGTCCTATCGCCAAAAAACTTGCCGATGATGGTGAGATCAGCGGAAAGCGTTCAGCAAGCTTGCTGGATATTTTCGCCTGTGTTACGCAAGGATCTCTCCCTTATGGTGCACAAGCATTACTACTTGGCGCAACATTTAAAATTAGCCCGTGGCAAGTATCAACCTCATCTTACTACTGCTTTATATTGGCATTTACTGCTATAGCAGTAATTTGCCTACGCCGAAATAAGGCATAAATACTTAACCAGATGCGCTCACGTTTGGGCGTATCTGCTATACTTTGCACTTTACTCCCCATTAAACATATAGTTATGAATATAAAATCAACATTATCTTTATTCGCCCTTTGTGCAGTTAGTACATCTAGCTTTGCTGCAAATTGGAGCACAACGCAACTACATTTAAACTACGGCGATTTTAAAAACCCATTTACTGAACAAGAAGCAGGTACATCAATCGCTTCACTGCAACATGCCTCTGGCTATGACTATGGTGATAACTTTTTCTTCATAGATTACATTAATGATAATGTTGATGATGGCTATCAAGACCGTGACTTTTATGGCGAATGGTATTCAACTTTTAGCCTTTCTAAAATAACCGGTAATGACTTTTCGTTTGGCGCTATTGCTGACGTTGGATTAACAGCGGGCTTTAACGCCGCAGGTGATGCTAAGGTATTGAAGTATTTACCCGGTGTTAAAGTAAATTGGCAAGCGAAAGGATTTAGTTTTTTATCAACCCTAGTTACGGCCTATATAGATGATAACGAGGGTGTTGCGCGTGGTGGCGCGCCTATTGAAACTAACAGCTGGATGCTAGATGTTGCATGGGGTTACCCGTTTTCGATTGGTTCACAAAAATTTAATATAACTGGCCATGTTGAATATATTGCTGAGCGCGAAAATGAATTTGGTGAAGATGTTAAGGCGTGGATCTTAGCGCAGCCTATTATTACTTGGGACTTGGGTAATGCCATCAGCATGAAAGAAAATACCTTACTACTTGGCCTTGAGTGGCAATATTGGCACAATAAGCTAGGGACCGATACCACTGAGTCGGTACCGCAATTTCATGTTGAGTGGACGTTTTAGCGAGTTAGCGAGTTAGCGAGTTAGCGATAATAATAAAGCGCGATATTAATTGTATTGCGCTTTTTTTACTTACCATGAACACAGATCACGTTAGCTTTATTTCATAAACACCCAAACGCTGCTGTTGCTGATTAGCAAGGAAGATTGATGTCTCTTTTTGATAATATTTAAATTGTGCGCCTGCGCGTTGCACAACCTTTATACTCGCTAAGTTTTCCTCTAAACAACAAAACTCAATCACTTTTGCATGACTATTATTTTTTATATAAGGCACTATTTTAGTAAGCACTTGATTCATGGCTCTTTGCCCGCGTGCAAAATCAGCTAACCAATAACCGCATTCAGCACCTTTACTATCAGGATCAATGTGTTTAATACCAAATACACCGCTTAAGCGATCCTCTATATATACCGCAAACCACTGAGAACCTGCTTTACCGCTGTGTAGTCGTTCATATATATAACGTTTAGTTGAATTAACATCTATTACGTAATCCACCCAAGGTAAAAATTGACTCAGATTTTCCCGACTATCGGCGATAACTTGGTAAAGTTCAACTGCGTGACTAATATCTAATGGCTTTAAAGTTATTGAATCTGAAATCACCAGTTCCATTTAGTCAGCCTCAACTACTTTTGCTAAACGCATATGTAGCAGCGGAAACGGCTTTCCTTGACCATCTAATTCAGAGCGCCCTATTTGCTCAAACCCTCTACTTAAATAAAAACCATGGGCTTTAGGGTTTTGCTCGTTAACATCAACATGAGTTGCTGCTAAATTATCAATCGCGTAATTAATTAAGAACGTGCCAACCCCCTTCGCAAAGAAAGTCGGCTCAACAAACAGCATTTCAATATTGCCGCCAGCAACGCCAATAAACCCAATTATTTTTCCACTGTTGTCTTTACAACAAAAAAGACTAACAGCATCAAAATAATGTGCCAAAATCAATGGTTTCAGTTCATCTATGTGTTGTTGGGTTAAAAAGTCATGGGTATGAGAAACGCAAGCTTCCCAGATCTCAATTAAAGAGGCGTAATCTTTTTGCTCGGCGGATTTAATAAGCATTGTTAGTTCCTTTGAATATTAAAATAACCATCATCAGTTTTGCAAAAATATTGTAGCGGAGTTGGGCAACAGCTCCGAGGCTAAATCAACAAAAAGCAGCGTAAACGCTGCTTTTATAGTACTTACATTTTAGTCTCTAACTTTGCGTTAAATAAAACGCTTAATAATAAAATCAACTTTGACACGCTTAGCTTGCCCCAGCAATTTTTTAACCGCTGGCGGGTAATCGTCCATGGTTTCTAAATCTTCGGCACCGTTTAAACGACGACAGTGTTGTAATATCTCGGCTCTTTCATTGTCGATTGCTGGCATGAGACTTTGCTCAGGATCTTCTAATAAAATGCCATTTTCGATATCTAATCCCCAGGCACGAGGATTTAAATTATGGCCACTCAATAAATGATATTTACGATCAGCACAAATACCTTTCAAATGAAATGAGTTACTTTCATGCTGCCACAAATACACATTTAAATTACCGTTAATAATATGGCGCTTTTGCGATTTTAAAAATTTATGCAAAATCGTTTCATACAAGTATGGCAAAGCCCCTATTTTACTAAATGGTTCACTTGGTGGCAGGTAAAAATCATTCGCCGTTTTATCGCCTACTACGATTGTTACTTGCTTGCCCTGTTTTAGTAAGCGGCGCAAGGAACGCATTAACGGTGCAGGAAAATTAAAGTATGGGGTATACAGCACTAACTCTTGCTCGGTGGCATCAAATAAGGATTTGATCACACGATTAAGCTCGTTATTACGTCGTCCCAGTCCTAAAAATAGTCGCACGCCAAGTGCTTGCTCATTTTGCTCCACACTGTGAGCGTAGTTAGCTTGCTTTAATGAACGCATCAATTGTTTTTGTGCGATTTTAATATCATTAAACTTTGTTAAAGGCCGCACATCAATACGTGGAACGGCTTCAGAACTCAACAATTCATGTTCAATAAAGTCAATCACAGAATCACATAGTGAGGCCTGCTCGACTAAAAAATAGCGATCTAACCGGTAGCGCTCTTGATACTGCAAATACACATTATTTAAACTCGCACCGCTGTAAAGCAGCGTATCATCAATTACAAAACCTTTTAAATGCAGCACCCCAAAAAGTTCTTTTGCTTTTACTGGTACGCCAAAAATTTGTACATTTGATTGATATTTTTCTTGATATTCACAATATAAACTGGCGTTACCATCTGACTTTGCCGCACCAATTAAACCGCGTTGGGCACGATGAAAGTCAACCAACACTTTTACATCTAATGCAGGGTTTGCTAATGAAGCCTGATGTAACGCTGCTAACACTTCACGCCCTGCTTCATCATCTTGCAGATAAAGTGTCGTAATATAAATACGTGTTTTTGCCTGCGCAATCAGTGCTAGTAAATGCGTGCGATATTCTTGTGCATTGGTTAAGACGTTAACGTCTTTTGAAGTCAACCCGTACGCGGGTTTTTCCTGCCAAAATAACATAATTGCCTATTCACTTAGGTCACCCTTAATCAGGGTCACAAATCAAAATTAGTTAAAACATATCAAAAAAACACAGCTTGGTCATGAATTAACGTCGCATGCTGAGTTAATACTGAATTAATAGCTCGGATATCATACAAATCGTACACTTATCATGATTCTAGTACACAATATTTGACAGCTTTGTGATTTAGAAAAAAAAATAATCGCCGCTTTTATTTACTTCCCTCTTGTTTCTCTTAAAATCGAGCGCATTAATACGCTATTAAACGTTTAGGATATAAAAACATGAGTGAAGTAAAACATTGTAAGTTGCTAATTTTAGGATCTGGACCTGCGGGTTACACTGCAGCAGTTTACGCAGCACGCGCAAATTTAAACCCGGTATTGATCACCGGTATGCAACAAGGCGGTCAACTTACAACAACGACTGAAGTTGAAAACTGGCCGGGCGATGCTCACGGTTTAACAGGTCCTGCATTAATGGATCGTATGAAAGAGCATGCCGAGCGTTTTGAAACTGAAATTGTCTTTGATCACATTCACACTGTTGATGTAACTAAGCGCCCTTTCACGCTAACTGGCGACCAAGGTACTTACACGTGTGATGCGCTGATCATTGCAACGGGTGCATCTGCTAAGTACTTGGGCCTAGAGTCTGAAACTAACTTCCAAGGCCGTGGTGTGTCTGCCTGTGCAACCTGTGATGGTTTTTTCTATAAAGGTCAAAAAGTTGCGGTTGTTGGCGGTGGTAATACCGCGGTTGAAGAAGCGCTTTATTTATCGAACATTGCTGATGAAGTACATGTAATTCACCGTCGTGATAGCTTCCGCAGTGAAAAAATCTTAGCCGATCGCCTCGCTGATAAAGCAGCAAACGGTAACGTAGTCATGCATTATAACCGTACGCTTGATGAAGTACTGGGCGACCAAATGGGTGTTACCGGTGTTCGTATCAAGGATGCAAACTCAGAAGCCACTGAAGAAATTGATTTAGCGGGCGTATTTATTGCAATTGGTCATAAACCAAATACTGATATGTTTGTTGGCCAACTTGAAATGAAAGATGGCTACTTAGTGGTTGAGTCAGGCCTAAACGGCAATGCAACACAAACAAGTGTACCAGGTGTTTTTGCTGCAGGTGATGTGTCTGATCATATCTACCGTCAAGCAATCACTTCTGCTGGTACTGGCTGTATGGCAGCACTTGATGCTGAGCGTTTCTTAGATAACCTATAAGTTTACACAACATATAGTAAGGGCTGAATTTTCAGCCCTTTTTTTTGGCCAAAAATTATAAAGGCTCATCCAACACCGAAAAGTACTCATTGCAGTCGCATCAACATTCACCACACTTATACTCGGAATCAATCATATTTATACAATTAATGGCTTAGGTGCGATAGGATCTAAGTTCGAGCAATGAATATCGTCAAAGTATAGTAAGTAAAACTAGCTATAATTATAGTTAGGCAGAAAAGCTTTATTCATTTAGGCATTACTAGAGACTGTAAAATCAGTTAAAATGCTTAACTTCATATCAAGTAAAATACCGAGAGTTTTCTATGAGTTTGTATACAAAATATATGGAAGAAATCCAAACCCGTAAAACGGAGCTTGGATTAAACCCACAACCAATCGATAGCGCTGAACTAGTATCAGAAATCATTAATCAAATTAAAGATACTAATAACGAGCACCGTAAAGATTCACTGCATTTCTTTATTTTTAATACATTACCAGGAACAACCAGTGCTGCGGGCGTTAAAGCACAGTTTCTAAAAGAAATTATTTTGGGTGAAGAGCAAGTTGCAGAGATCACTCCAGAATTCGCATTTGAACTGCTTTCACACATGAAAGGCGGCCCGTCAATTGAAATGCTAATTGATTTAGTATTTGCTGATGACGCAACAATCGCAGCACAAGCGGCTGAAGTACTTAAGACTCAAGTATTCTTATACGATGCAGATATGGCTCGCATAAAAGCGGCATACGAAGCAGGCAATGCTATTGCTAAAGAGTTACTAGAGAGTTTCGCACAAGCTGAATTCTTCACAAAATTACCTGACATCGAAGAAAAAATCGATGTAGTAACCTATATTGCCGGTGAAGGCGACATCTCAACTGATTTACTATCTCCAGGTAACCAAGCACATTCACGTGCTGACCGTGAATTACACGGTAAATGCATGATCACTGAAGAAGCACAGCAAGAAATTGTTGCACTTCAAAAGAAACACCCTAACGCTAAAGTAATGCTTATTGCTGAAAAAGGCACGATGGGCGTTGGTTCATCTCGTATGTCTGGTGTGAATAACGTAGCACTTTGGGCGGGTAAACAAGCAAGCCCATACGTTCCTTTCATCAACATTGCCCCTGTTGTTGCAGGTACTAATGGTATTGCGCCAATCTTCTTAACAACCGTTGATGTAACTGGCGGTATTGGTCTTGACCTTAAAAACTGGGTTAAAAAAGTAGACGCAAACGGCAATACAGTGACTGATGACAATGGTGATGCAGTGCTTGAAGAAGCGTACTCTGTTGCTACCGGTACTGTGTTAACAATTAATACTAAAGAGAAAAAGCTTTATAACGGTGATAAAGAACTTGTTGATATTTCGTCAGCATTCACACCTCAAAAAGTTGAATTCATGAGAGCCGGTGGTTCTTACGCTGTTGTATTCGGTAAAAAACTACAAACGTTTGCTGCTGAAACACTCGGCATTGAAACTCCACTTGTGTATGCACCTTCAAAAGAAATTTCACATGAAGGCCAAGGCTTAACAGCGGTTGAAAAAATCTTTAACCGTAATGCAGTAGGTGTACTATCAGATACGCCACTTCACGCAGGCTCAAATGTTCGCGTTAAAGTGAACATCGTTGGTTCGCAAGATACAACCGGCCCAATGACAGCACAAGAATTAGAAGCCATGGCTGCTTCAACGATTTCACCACTTGTTGATGGTGCATATCAGTCTGGTTGTCACACTGCATCAGTATGGGATAGCAAAGCGCAAGCGAATATTCCTAAACTAATGGCGTTTATGAATAAGTTTGGTTTGATCACAGCACGTGACCCGAAAGGCGTTTATCATGCAATGACTGACGTTATTCATAAAGTATTGAACGACATTACCATTGATGACCGCGCAATCATCATCGGTGGTGACTCGCATACACGTATGTCTAAAGGCGTTGCCTTTGGTGCCGATTCAGGCACGGTTGCTGTTGCACTTGCAACGGGTGAATCAGCTATGCCAATTCCTGATTCAGTTAAAGTTACGTTTAAAGGCAAAATGGCTAAGCACATGGATTTCCGCGACGTTGTACATGCAACGCAAGCGCAAATGCTTAAGCAATTTGGTGGCGAAAACGTGTTCCAAGGTCGCATCATTGAAGTTCACATTGGTACCCTAATGGCTGACCAAGCGTTTACCTTCACTGACTGGACTGCAGAGATGAAAGCGAAAGCATCAATCTGTATTTCAAATGATGAAACGTTAATCAAGTCAATTGAACTTGCTAAGTCACGTATCCAAATCATGATCAACAAAGGGATGGATAACGAGGCGCAAACGCTACAAGGTCTAATCGACTTAGCTGATAAGCGTATTGCAGGTATTCAATCTGGTGAAGAGCCAGCACTTTCTCCAGACGATAATGCTAAATATCACGCAGAAGTTGTGGTTGATTTAGACCAAATCGTTGAGCCAATGATTGCCGATCCAGACGTAAATAACGATGATGTTTCTAAGCGTTATACTCACGATGTGATCCGCCCTGTTTCTTTTTACAACGACAAGCCTGTTGATTTAGCTTTTGTTGGTTCGTGTATGGTTCATAAAGGCGATATGAAAATTATTGCTCACATGCTACGTAACCTTGAGAAGAAAAACGGTTCTATCTCATTCAAAGCGCCATTAGTCGTTGCGCCACCAACATATAACATTGTTGATGAGCTTAAAGCGGAAGGCGATTGGGATATCCTTGCTAAATACGCAGGGTTTGAATTTGACGATGCAAAACCAAAAACGGCCGCACGTACTAAGTATGAAAATATCTTATACCTAGAACGCCCTGGTTGTAACCTATGTATGGGTAACCAAGAAAAAGCTGAACCTGGTGACACTGTTATCGCAACGTCAACACGTCTGTTCCAAGGCCGTGTAGTAGCTGATACATCTGAGAAAAAAGGTGAGTCACTACTGGGTTCAACGCCAGTTGTAGTACTTTCTTCTGTTCTTGGTCGTTTCCCGACTATCGAAGAGTATAAGTCTGCAGTTGAAGGTATTGACCTTACATCGTTTGTACCTGTTGAAGAAGCGATGACAACTAAGTTCAACACAGGTCAAGCAGTACCCGTAAAAGTGGTTAGCTAATTCGATTAGTTAATGGTTCAATTAAGCGCGTTTTTTAACGCGCTTTTTTTATGCCTACAATTTGCCTATCATAAGTAAGCGCTGTACAACGCTATGGATAACACAATAATTTGTGGTTTGTGAATTTAAAGCAACAGGTTACACTTTATCTTGATCATTCAGTTATTCAATCGGTGTTATGACTAAACAACTTTATCAACTCGCTAAAAGCCACTTTGCTTTTCCTGATCCCACCCATGCATTAGATGATCCAGATGGTTTACTTGCCATTGGTGGATGCTTATCTGTAACGCGATTAAAAAATGCCTATCGCTACGGTATTTTTCCATGGTTTAGTGAATACGAGCCAATTATGTGGTGGTCGCCAAGTATGCGCGGCATCATTGAACTCGATGAATTTCATATTAGCCGAAGCTTACGCAAGCATCTGAAAAAAAATCCGGTTAAAGTGACTATTAATACCGAATTTACTCAGGTGATTGAAGCCTGTCGCCAACAACGCTTAGAAACAGATGGCACCTGGATCACAAAAAAAATGCTCAACGCTTATAAAGATGCACATAAAGCAGGCTTAGCGCATAGTTTAGAAATCTGGTCAGACGACAAACTTGTTGGTGGCTTGTACGGTATTATGCAGCATGGCGTATTTTGCGGCGAATCAATGTTCCATCATCAAGCTAATTGTTCAAAATTAGCCATGTGGGCATTGGTCAATTGGTTGAAACGTCACCATGCGCATTTTATTGACTGTCAGCTTGAGAATCCTTATTTAGTCACTTTAGGTGAAAAAGTGCTACCGCGCTCAGAATTTTTAACTAAACTAAAACAAGCAGAAGAGTTTATTATTCCAACAACAATGTGGCAACCTCAGGAGCTTATCGCTATTTATGACTGAACACTTACCTGCTCGTTTAGGTTTAAGCCAACAATTTGATTGTAGCTACCTAGCCGATCGCCAAGAGCAATTATTAGTCATTTTGGATCCAAGTTGTTATACCCCGGGCAAATTTGAGCAATTACTGGCCCTCGGTTTTCGCCGTAGTGGTGACCAAATTTACCGACCACACTGCCCTGTTTGCAGCGCATGTAAGTCTGTGCGTGTATTAGCTAAGGCATTTTTACCGACAAAATCACAAAAACGTAAACTTAATAAAGCAAAAAATGCCTTTAGTGTGAAATATTCAGACCAACAACGCCCTGAATACTTTCCGTTATACAGTAAATACATTACCGAGCGTCACCAAGACGGTTCTATGTACCCACCAGAACAAAGTCAGTTCAACAGCTTTATATTTTGTCACTGGTTACCAATTACTTTTATTGAATTATGGGACCAAGAGAAACTGGTTGCAGTGGCGGTAACTGATTGTATGCACAACGCTGTTTCTGCTATTTACACTTTTTTTGATCCTGATTATGAGCACTTCAGTGTGGGCACAATTATGATTTTAGAGCAGCTCAAATTCGCCAAACAATACGATAAAGAATTTGTCTATTTAGGTTATCAAATTGATGAATGTGCAAAAATGCGTTACAAAACCCAATTTTTACCTGCCCAAAATAGGGTTGCAGACCAGTGGCTGGCTATTTAATTTACAAAAATGCCTACTGCGGCTTTACTTATTGGTGTATTTTCGGCAGAATCTGCATCGTTTAACTATTAAAGAGGTGTTACGCTAAACATGGCGAAAGAAGACGTAATCGAAATGCAAGGGACGGTCCTTGATACTTTACCAAATACAATGTTCCGAGTTGAGCTTGAAAATGGTCACGTAGTTGTGGCTCACATTTCAGGTAAAATGCGTAAAAACTATATCCGCATTTTAACCGGCGATAAAGTTACCGTAGAAATGACCCCATACGATTTATCAAAAGGTCGCATCGTATTCCGTGCTCGCTAAGTTAGTGCGTTAACGAAATATCAAGTTTTTAGCTAAGTTGTCTGAGTAACTTAGTTACTTTCTACATTAGCTTGAAGCGTTTATTAAATGTAATTGATAGCTAAACTAACAATTACATTTAATAAACAAAAAGCCCAGCAATTGCTGGGCTTTTTGTTTTCTATTTAACGCTGTAATTATGCAGGTGTTAAATTCGTTTCATAATCAAAACGCAATTTTTTATCTTTGATAGACACTTTCACTGTGCCACCGTCGATAAGTTGCCCAAATAAGATCTCGTTTGCCAGCGGCTTTTTCAATTGCTCTTGGATCACGCGGCCCATTGGACGTGCGCCCATAGCTTTATCGTAGCCTTTATCTGCCAACCATTCCCGCGCTTTATTAGTAAGCTCAAGATTAACTGACTTTTTATCCAGCTGCGCTTGTAACTCAACAATAAATTTATCAACAACCAGTAAAGTTACATCACGATCAAGGTGGTTAAACCAAATGATGTTATCTAGGCGGTTTCTAAATTCTGGCGAAAATACTTTATTGATTTCGCTCATCGCATCATGAGAATGATCTTGATCAGTAAAGCCTATTGATTTACGTACTGTTTCTTGTACGCCCGCATTGGTAGTCATCACCACCACAACGTTTCTAAAGTCAGCTTTACGGCCGTTATTATCGGTCAGCGTGCCATGATCCATCACTTGCAGTAAGATATTGTAAATATCTGAGTGAGCTTTCTCAATCTCATCCAGTAAGACAACCGAATGTGGATTTTTAATCACAGCCTCAGTTAACAAACCACCTTGTTCAAAACCAACGTAGCCTGGAGGCGCACCAATTAAACGGCTTACCGCGTGGCGCTCAACATACTCAGACATATCAAAACGGATAAACTCAACACCCATACATTTTGCAAGCTGTTTAGTTACCTCCGTTTTACCTACACCCGTTGGTCCTGCAAACAAGAACGAACCGACTGGTTTATCTTCATTTGATAAGCCTGAACGTGATAAGCGAATGGCCGAGGTTAGTGCATCGATTGATTGATCTTGGCCAAATACCAACATCTTCAAGTTACGATCAAGATTTTTAAGAGTCTCTTTATCGCTTGATGACACACTTTGCTGCGGAATACGCGCCATTTTTGCCACGATCAATTCGATATCTGCCACACCAATGGTTTTTTTGCGTTTAGAGATCGGTTGTAATCGTTGGCTAGCACCCGCTTCATCAATAACATCAATGGCTTTATCAGGTAAGTGACGCTCATTAATGTACTTAGCACTGAGCTCTGCCGCCGCTTTTAACGCTTTTTGCGTATAGCGAATGCCATGATGCTCTTCGTAACGTTCTTTTAAACCATTAAGTATTTTAGTGGTATCAGCGACACTTGGTTCAAGTACATCAATTTTCTGAAAACGACGCACTAACGCACGGTCTTTTTCAAAGATATTTTTATACTCATTATAGGTAGTTGAGCCCATACAACGTAACTTACCGCTCGAAAGCAGTGGTTTAAGCAGGTTAGATGCGTCCATAACGCCACCAGAGGCTGCGCCGGCACCAATTATGGTATGGATCTCATCAATAAACAAAATAGCGCCTGGTTTCGCCTGAAGCTCTTTTAGTAATGCTTTAAAGCGCTTTTCAAAATCACCGCGGTATTTAGTACCTGCAAGTAATGCCCCCATATCTAACGAGTACACCACAGCATCGGCAATCACTTCGGGTACTTGTTCATGCACTATGCGATACGCTAGACCTTCAGCAATAGCGGTTTTACCTACCCCAGCTTCGCCAACTAATAACGGATTATTCTTTTTACGACGACACAGTACTTGCACCGTGCGTTCTACTTCACTATCACGGCCCACCAATGGGTCGATATTCCCTTCACGGGCGAGTACATTCAAATTAGACGTGAAGTTTTCTAATTTACTTGGCTCTTCGCCTTGAACGGCTTGTACTTCTTCATGGATGTCATCAGCATCTTCACCGCCCATGTCATCGTCTGCTTTAGAGATACCATGAGATATAAAGTTCACAATATCTAGTCGCGAAATATCAGCTTTTTTCAGCAAGTAAACCGCTTGGCTTTCTTGTTCTGAAAAAATGGCAACCAGCACATTGACGCCTGTTACTTCGTTTTTACCCGATGATTGCACATGAAATACTGCGCGTTGCAATACCCGCTGAAAACCAAGTGTTGGTTGAGTTTCACGTTCTTCTTCTAAGTCAGGAATGACTGGAGTGGTCTCATTAATAAACTCTGATAGCTCAGCTTTTAATGCTGCCATATCAATCCCGCAGGCGTGTAGCGCTTCTCCAGCCGATGGATTATCAAGTAGGGCAAGTAATAGGTGCTCTACAGTCATAAATTCATGGCGACGTGTACGCGCTTCGCGAAACGCCGCGTTTAAAGTTAGTTCTAAATCTTTGTTTAGCATTAGCAACCCCTTACTGAGATAATATTTTTATACCGTTGTGATGGGTATTTTGATCACCCTACCTTGGTATTATTCCTGCTCACAACTACATAGCAGTGGATGCTCGTTATCTCGTGCATAACGGTTAACTTGTTCAACTTTGGTATACGCTACATCTGCGGTATAAACACCGCAAATTGCGCGACCATTTTGATGAACTTGCAGCATCACATCTGTTGCTCTATCGCTATCCATATTAAAAAACGTCGTTAGTACTTCTATCACAAAGTCCATTGGCGTGTAATCATCATTATTTAAAATGACTTTGTATTTTCGCGGTGGTTGCAGTTTTTGCTTCTCACTATCGCGAACCGTATCTAAAACACCTGAATCTTTCATGCCACTCATAATTAAATATAGTCTTGTCTTTGGAACTCAAGCAAACTTGAATAAAAAATAAATTAAATGTTAAAAAAATAGTTTAAAACACTTGACTGATCGGCGAAATAAACTACAGTCAGTTGTAGATTGATTAAACCTTAGTCAGTCTATCAAACTATACGGTTTAGAATAACTAAATTAGTCAACTTATAGAAGGATGTAGAAGTATGGCTTGTGGTAAAGTCAAATGGTTCAATAATGCCAAAGGTTTTGGTTTCATCGTAGAAGACGGCTGCGAGAATGATATATTCGCCCATTACTCAACGATTGTAATGGACGGTTATAAAACACTTAAAGCTGGTCAAGATGTAACATTCGAATTGCAGCAAGGCCCTAAAGGCATGCATGCGACTAATATAGCGCCTAACGAAGAGTTAGTGTAGTTGTTTAGACGTTCGACTAAAGCGAGCGACCTGTAAAGATCCTCGCTTAATTCCTCTAAATTTATTTAATCCCAACTAAATTGTACATTCAGATTCAAAGCTGGCATTTTTAATCTATTAGAAATTAAACGTACAGAATGAACAAAAACTGTCCTTCCTCTTGAAATTCTTTTTTAATACCCCCATGTTATACCCAAACCACCTCAAGATGCAGAATCCAGCGTTTCACAGGGGCTTAATATCAAGGCGTTACTTTGCAACAATGGCAGTCCCTTTTAAGAAGTAACAACGATGAGAGTAAGTGCCTGTGAAACGCCCAACGGGTTGGTTTAAAAGCGATTTATACTGCGTTATTGATTTTAACAATAGAACCACTATTATTTGCAATCAATGTCTTGCCTAAATCGCTTTTAATTCCAACTGAAACTCGCATCTTGAGATGGTTTGGGTATATATTTGTTATTAGCCCTTTGTTGCCAAGCTTGTTACACTCTTAGGTGCTTAAAAGCAGCCTCAAAAGGCCCTTTAAACACTAATAATTAGGCTAATGGCTAATTTACTTAGTTTATAAATAACATAAAATTAAATACAGTTCGTCAGGTGTGATTATTTAATCAACAGTATTAACACCTAACTGACTGATCATTGTCACGTCGTGCACGCATGATGGCGATGATATTTCTTTGCATTGTTGAATATGGCTCTTACGCCTACTATCTAGGAATGATGATGACATCAAAAATTATCTACACTAAAACAGACGAAGCTCCGGCACTAGCAACATACTCTTTGCTGCCGATCATCCAAGCATACACTAATGCCGCAGGCGTTGAAGTTGAAACACGTGACATCTCTTTAGCAGGTCGTGTTATTGCTAACTTTTCTGAGTATTTAACTGAAGAACAACGTATTGGTGATGCGCTTGCTGAATTAGGCGAGCTGGCTAAAAAACCTGAAGCAAACATCATTAAATTACCAAATATCAGTGCATCAGTTCCACAATTACGTGCTGTTATCAAAGAATTACAAGCAAAAGGTTACGCACTGCCAGACTACCCTGCTGAACCTAAAACAGATGAAGAAAAAGCAATTCAAGCAACTTACGACAAAATCAAAGGTAGTGCTGTAAACCCAGTATTACGTGAAGGTAACTCTGATCGTCGTGCTCCTGGCTCTGTAAAAGAATATGCACGTAACAACCCACATTCAATGGGTGCATGGAGCAAAGATTCTGCTTCAAATGTTGCGAGCATGAGCGAAGGCGATTTCTTTGGCTCTGAGCAATCAGTAACGCTTGATACTGCTACTGATGTACGTATTGAGCACGTTGCTGAAAATGGCGACGTATCTGTTCTTAAAGCAAGCACGCCATTACTTGCTGGTGAAGTGATTGACGCATCTTCAATCAGTATTACGAAACTACAAGCTTTCTTAGCGGCTGAAATCGATGCTGCAAAAGAAAAAGGCATTCTGTTTTCATTACATATGAAAGCAACCATGATGAAAGTATCTGATCCAATCATCTTTGGTCATGCGGTAAAAGTATTCTATAAAGACGTTTTTGCTAAGCACGGCGCTTTATTTGCTGAGCTAGGTGTTGATGTTAATAATGGTCTTGGTGATGTTTACGCTAAAATCCAAACATTAGACGATGCTAAACGCGCTGAAATCGAAGCTGATATTGACGCTGTATACGCTACACGCCCTGCAATTGCGATGGTTGATTCTGATCGTGGTATCACTAACTTACACGTACCAAGTGATGTGATTATCGATGCGTCTATGCCTGCTGCAATTCGTTCAAGCGGTCAAATGTGGAACAGTGAAGGTAAATTACAAGATACTAGCTTTGTCATTCCTGATCGTTGTTACTCTGGTGTTTATCAAGCAACAATTGATTTCTGTAAAGAACACGGTGCATTTGATCCAACCACTATGGGTAGCGTTCCTAACGTTGGCCTAATGGCACAAAAAGCTGAAGAATATGGTTCACACGACAAAACATTTGAAGCACCAGCAAATGGTGTGATCCGTGTTGTTGATAGTGCTGACAACGTATTGCTACAACACACTGTTGAGCAAGGCGATGTATGGCGCATGTGCCAAGTTAAAGATGCACCAATTCAAGATTGGGTAAAATTAGCTGTAAACCGTGCACGCGCTACCGGTAACCCTGCTATTTTCTGGCTTGACGAAAACCGTGCACACGATGCACAGTTAATCAAAAAAGTTAACGCATACTTGCCAGACCACGATACATCTGGCCTTGATATTCAAATACTTGCACCACTTGAAGCAACCTTATTCTCTCTTGCACGCATTAAAGATGGCCTAGATACTATTTCAGTAACAGGTAACGTATTACGTGATTACCTAACTGATTTATTCCCAATTCTTGAGCTTGGTACGAGTGCAAAAATGCTTTCAATCGTACCACTTATGAATGGCGGCGGTTTATTTGAAACTGGCGCGGGTGGTTCAGCACCGAAGCACGTTCAACAATTCGAAAAAGAAAACCACTTACGTTGGGATTCGTTAGGTGAGTTTTTAGCACTTGCGGCATCACTTGAGCACCTAGCTGTCAATACTGGTAACAACAAAGCACAAGTGCTAGCTGATACCCTTGATAAAGCAACAGGTACTTTCCTTGCTGAAAACAAATCACCGTCTCGTAAAGTGAAAGAAATTGATAACCGTGGTTCTCACTTCTTCCTATCTTTATTCTGGGCGCAAGAGCTTGCCAAGCAAAACGATGACAGTGAACTTAAAGCACAGTTCACACAAATCGCCAGTGATTTAGAAACCAACAAAGAACAAATCGTTAACGAACTTAACGATGCACAAGGCCCAGCTGTAAACATCGGTGGTTATTTCCAACCTAATGATGATGCAGCATTTAAAGCAATGCGCCCTAGCACAACATTTAACGATATATTAGCTAAACTAGTATAAGTATCGATTTAAATTTAAAAGGCGCTCACTGTTAAAGTGAGCGCCTTTTTTGTGGTTTTTAAATAATGTTTTATTTTTCACTGATACAAAAAGCAAAAAGGCCGCAAATGCAGCCTTTAAATTGTTCAAGTTACTAAGCTGAACGTAGTTACTTAGTATATGCGCGAGGCATATCTGAGTCAGTAGTATAACGCTTACGGAGTTTATCTTGGCGTGCTTCAGTTGAAACTTCTTCGCCGTTAATAAACATTTTAGTTACGTGACTAGTAAAATCAAATGGGTCATCGTTCCACATCACTAAGTCAGCAGCTTTACCTACCGCCACACTACCGGCATTAATTCCAAATACATCAGCAATATTCGCTGTTATCGCTTTTAATGCACCCGCTTGTGTCATGCCATAAGAAACCGCATTACCCGCGTCAAAACGCAATTGATAAACATTGTGACTGGCATCGCCTGCGATCGACAACAACACCTTTACGCCTGCTTTTTCGAGTTTGCCTGCATTATCTAAACTCGCATGTAGCGAATCAAAACTGCCTGGCAAGCTCTCCATAGAACTTACAATGACTGGAACATTTGCTTGCGCTAATTGCTCTTTTACAACCACGGCATCTTGTGCGCCTGCAATCACTAAATTAAGTGAAAACTGTTGTTTTACTTTGATTAGCTCAATAATATCTGCGGCGCGAGAAGCCGTTACTAATAGTGGCATTTCACCCGCTAATACTTTATCGAGCACTTTATCTTCAGTGCTTGGTACAGCATCGTCTTTTTTATCTTTTTTGCTGGCTTTTTGTTGATGTGCTGCTAACTTATCAATCAAGTTTTTCAGCGACATTGCGCGCGAGCCTTTGCTTTTCTCACCTAAATTAACTACCAGCGCGACTTGCGTTTGCTTAACACTGTCAAACTCACCGCTTAAATCAACTACGCTGGCAAGGCCTGCAAAAATACTTTCTCCGCCATGAGGGGTGATCACATCACGGGTGATGCCACCTTTACGTGCATACGGGATCAAGCTTGAGTGAGCATTAAATGCTAGGCTTGGATCAAAATCGATCCCCGCTTTATCATCGCCAGCATCGCGAGAGCCAGCAACAGCGCCCACTTCAACTAGACCTAACTGATTCATGCTGCCAATAAAGCCAGCTGTAACAATTTGCCCTTTGGCATCAATAATCGTATCAGCTTCGACTGTTGCAGGATTAATAGCAATAATTTTGCCTTCATCCATGATGATGCTAGCGCCTTGTAAAATACCTTGCTCAGTTGAGGTATGAACAGTGGCGTTGATGATCGCGACTGATTGGGCATTCACCGCAGTACTTGCTAACAAACCAGCAGCAACTAGCGAGAGTGAAAATGAATGTGTTAATTTTGTCATCCTAGTTACTCCTTATTTTTGACCTAACATAAAATCGCTTTGTGCTTGGAATGTATCATCGTAGCGATCATACACTTTCGCACCATCAACAAATACTTGCTCAGCTTTAGCATAAACACTAAACGGACTTTGATTCCAAATTACCACATCAGCCTGTTTGCCAGCTTCGAGTGAACCGGTTTTATCAGCTATACCCAGCGATTTTGCAGCATTTGAAGTGATCCATTTGATTGCATGCTGTTCAGAGATATTAAAACCATTGTCGTTGGCGCGGTACATTACTTTGCCGGCTTCTTGGTTTAAGCGCTGGATTGTGGTGTCAGAATCTGAATGAACAACAGCACAAGAATTTTTAACCGCATCAACAATCGCTACGTTCTCTTGTACCATGTCGTAAGCTTCCATTTTAAAGCCCCACCAATCAGGCCAAAGCGCAGCACATGAGCCGTTATCTGCAAGTAAATCAGCAATTTTGTATGCTTCAATACCGTGATGGAAAGTACCCGCGTGATAACCAAACTCTTTTGAAAGGTCAATCATCATTGCCATTTCTTCTGCTTTGTAACAATGATTGTGGATCATTACTTCGCCTTCTAATACACCACGCAATGTATCGTATTTAATATCACGATGCGGCACCTCTGGATTTTTACCTGCTGCATAATCAGCATCGTATTTATCCCACGCGCGTTTATATTCAGCGGCGCCTATCCAAGCCTCACGATAACCGGCCATATTGCCCATTCGTGTTGATGGTAATACCCCTTTACGCCCGTAAACACGCTTAGGGTTTTCACCACAGGCCATTTTTAAACCATACGGTGCGTCAGGGAACTTCATACCCTGCATCGTGTGCGATGGAACATTTTTTAAAGTAACCCCACGACCACCAAATAAATTAGCTGAGCCGGGTAAAATTTGTAATGCGGTAATACCGCCTTCACGCGCGCGGTTAAAGCCAGGGTCTTGCGGCCAAATTGAATGCTCAACCCACACTTCGGCAGTATTTGGGCTGGTCATTTCATTGCCGTCCTGATGAGATTCAACAGAAGGGCTTGGGTATGCTCCTAAATGTGAATGTACATCAATAAGCCCAGGTGTAACCCATTTACCTTGTGCATCAATAGTCAAATCAGCTTGTGCAGTTAGATCTTTACCGACTTGTTGCACTTTTCCGTCAACAAGTAATACATCGGCTTCTTCTAAACGCTCACCTGTACCTGTTAGTACTGTTGCATTGGTGATAAGCGTCGTGGTTGATTTAAGTACCTTATAGGTACTTGGATATGGATTTTTATTGATTGTTACTTTGTCGTCTTGTGGGCCGTTGTCTTGGCAGCCGGCAATCGCCACACCAAGTGCAACAACCAACAATGAAGGAGCAAATTTTTGCATCATATTAGTCTCTGTTGTTGTTTTTTTGTTACTTTATATAAACACACAACATAAAGCTAAAAAATCAGCTAGAGCTGCATTTATATAAGATGAATGTTATTTCTTAATATAATTGTTATACAGTTGCTCAAGTGCAGCTTCTGTTGTCAAACTTGGATCTTTACTAATAAAGTGCTTAACAGTTCGAGTTACGAAGTCTGAATTTTGTTTATGCAATTTTGAAAAATCCTTAATTAGGCAATCGCCATCTTTAGCGGCAGTCACTTTATCGTGACGATGACGATACTGACTCAAGGCTTTATTAAAATCACCTTGGTAGTCTTCTACTAAAATTTTATAAAAATCACTTTTTTGTACTTTTAATTCGCTAATACAATAATTTAAAGCTTCTTTAAAATCAGTAAAAATGGCGCCTTCGACATCAAACTCAGCCGTTTTTTCTCGCACTGTGACCTTGGCTTCTTCGGTTGCATAACTAAAACCACTAAACGCCAAGCGCTCTGCGGCTTCTTTTCCTAACGCCATACCCGCTTTAATGCTATGTGCAAACTCATCACTCATATCGCTAAGTTCATTCTCATGCCACATATTATAAACCCGCAGTGGTTTAGCATATTTGGCACCGAGTTTGTTTTTTAACTTAGTAAAGCGTTCATCAATCGTCATTAAGCGCTCGTTATGCAATATTGCATAGCATTCATAGCACGCTGGAATACTAATAAACTCAGCTTCTTCACCTAAATCAATAATGCTTTGTAGCATATGCAATGGCGGGCAATGATCGCGCTCAGTCGCTTCACAGCCACAATAAAAGCAACGGTTAAAATTATGCTGTTCACAGGCGTATGCTTGCTGATAATAACTCGCCAATGTTTTACTCACAGAGTCTCCTAATAGACAGGTATTTGATAATCAAGACGATCATAACAGGGTTGAAAAATATGTCAGTAATGCTGCACAACAAAGTGCAATGACTCTAAAGTAAATAGCATGTAAAACCTATGAAAGCAGATTGAAAAACAACCAAAAGCAATAAAAAAAGTGAAAAATAATTTGTTTGAAACATGTCAAAAAACACACATTAAATCATTTACTATCAGATAGTTAGTTATTATAAAACACATCCACACACGGTGTTACATCTTGTCGATTTTCATTTACAGCTTTATTTAAAAATAAAGCTAATATTTAACTCGTCAACAAGCAGACATACCAAACCACTGGAGAATGATGATGAATACTTTAACAACTACACTTTGTACAACGTTACTTTTAAGCTCAGCAGCACTTACTACAACCAATACTGAAGCAGCACAATTTGTTGCAGCTGATAATAGCCCTGGCACTCAAATTTGTATGGCTGTGAGCTCCAATAAACGTTTGCAACTTAATGCAACAATGAAAGACTTACGTATTAGCAAAACAACCGTAACCAATAAACTACGTTGTAACAACTTGAGTATCGCAAAATTTGCGGGAACTTACGGTTTTAATAAAACGGCAAAGTATCTAAACCTTGAAACGACAACGGGTACCTCAATTCAAGATTTAGCAAAACTAGACCAACAAACAATTATGGTTGTTGCCGGTTCTAAGTAGTATGGCTAAGCAATATCAAATTTAAGCAGGCGAGTCGTTGGCCTGCTTAAAATTAATTTATATAATTGCAGCAATCAGGCCAAACAAACCACCGAATACCCCGCCCCATACAACTAACCAGCCTAAATGCTCACGGATCATAGTTTGTATAATATCTTTGACCATTTTTGGTGTCAGCTCGTCTAAACGCTCATCAACTAAGCCAGAAACCGTGTTAAACAACGAATCACTTGCGAGTCCTGATTGCGTTAATTTTTCATTCACCAAGCTTTTAAACTCATCGGTTTCGCTCATATTAAGTAATGAACCACGCATTTTGTCAATAAATGCTTCGCGCATCGGCTCAACCGCGGCACTACCACCAAACATCGCTAACATGCTACCAAATTGGGAGTGCTCAATAACGTCAAGTAAGCTATCAAAAGCAGGATTTAAATCGACTTCATTGATCACTGGCTGTAGATCAACATTGATATTTTTGTTGCCTAACAATTGAGATATTTTTTGCTCTGAAAAGAACTCGGTTAAAATAAGATTTTTAATCGCCACTTTAAACCCTGCAAACTTCAGCTGGATCACGCCCGACCCATATAACAAAGGTACTTTTTCAAATAACATATGCACTGCGAGTAAATTAGTCACTGCGCCTGAGAGTGCAAATAAGCCGATTGACAGTACAATTGCTTGGTCAAATAGAAAACCCGCCACCACTAAAATCCCGGCAATTACATTGGTAATAAGGCTTTTATTCATCATTCTCTCCACTTGGTTGTTGCATAAATCTAAGCGCGCGCTTACAAAATATTAATTTTACTCTCAAGAGTTTGTTTATTTAACTACTTTTTGCCATAGTTTAACTATCTGTATAAAAGGTGAACAATGCTATGTGGAATACGGTTAACGAACAGATAAGCCAAGCTATGCATTTTGACTTTAAACACACTATAAAACGCCAACTGCAAAGCCCTAATAACGATAAATTATTTCAACTCAGTGATGGTATACACCAGTATTTTGTAAAAGTAGCCCATCGTAGTGACTTAGAGCGATTTGAAAACGAAGCCCACAATTTACAACTGCTCACTAAAGAGAGCTTATTTATGGTGCCAGATTGTATCACTACAGGTGCTAATATTGAGTTTTCATTTATCGTTTTAGAATGGCTTGAACTTGACCAACAACCTCATACCAACTGGCATATTATGGGTAGCCACCTTGCAAGCCTGCATCTGAAACATCGCCAAGCCATGTTTGGTTTTGATCAGGATAATTTTATTGGCCCAACAACTCAGCCCAATCGCTGGCATAAAAAATGGAATATATTTTTTGCCGAAGAGCGCATTGGCTGGCAGCTCCAATTACTGCATGAAAAAGGCATTGATCTCGTTGACAAAGATTACTTTGTCGCCCTGATAAAAGACATGCTACATGGTCATACCGTAAAACCATCATTGTTGCATGGCGATTTTTGGCGTGGCAACATGGGATTTATTCAATCAGTACCGAGTGTATTTGATCCGAGCTGCTATTATGGTGATCGGGAAGTTGATATTGCCATGAGCGAGCTGTTTGCTCCTTTACCTGACGCTTTTTACATCGCCTATAACAAGCATTACCCACTAACACAGGGCTATGAGCAACGTAAGTTAATTTACCAGCTTTACCCTATTTTAAATCATGCAAATATCTTTGCCGGCCACTATCTTACTGAAGCTAAACAAAAAATAGAACTACTACTGAAATAAGGTCGTTTTTATTGTCAAATAGATGTCATAAATGAATAAAGCAGACTATATTTAGGTATCGCTTAATGTTGAACAACCCCAGCAATGACAGGCGCTAGCGTTCAATTGTGGGGGGCATAACCATTTATCAGCAGCGATAAATAATTACCTTTTATTGCTCTGCTTTGTAAGGTTGAATCATTTATGAAAAACCAACTCTCACAACGGATCTGCTGCCCACATTGTGGCCATCATATTCATATTACCCTTGATGCTAGTGATGGCGATCAAGATTACTTCGAAGATTGCGCAGCATGCTGTAACCCTATCCATTTTAATATGCATATTGACTATGCTAACAGCAAGGTAGAGTTACATATAGACAGCGATGACGAACAAATATTTTAGCCTAGCATTTATATTTGACTACGAAGCCTGCTGCCGTAAGTAGTTTTCGACCGTATTGATGATGGTATAAGTTTGTTGATCAACTTCGATATTTAGCGCATCACCAATTACAGCCTTACCAATATTGGTAATAGCTAATGTCTCTGGGATCAAATGCAGCCAAAAGCCCTGCTCATCGGTTTCACCGACCGTGAGACTAGCGCCATTGACTGATACAAAACCTTTATACATCACATACTTTTGCCATTTACTTGGTAAGCACAACTGTATTTTACAATTATCTTGTGTATGAATAATATTTTCAATCTGGGCGGTGCAGTGAATGTGACCAGATACAATATGCCCACCTAACTCAGTACCAAAAGTCATAGAGCGCTCATAGTTAACGGTACTGCCAGCAATAAGCTTTCCTAAGTTAGTTAACTGTAATGTTTCGTCAATTACATCATAGTGAACCTGAGCAAGCGGTTGATCAGAGATATTTTCTACTTTAACAACCGTTAAACAGCAACCATTAATGGCAACGCTGGCACCTAACTCAAGTTTTGTAACATATTGCTTTGCTACAGCGAGCACTAAACGCATCACACCTTGCTGCTGGTTAGTCGAAATCACCGTCGCTTGTGTTTGCACAATTCCTGTAAACATAAATCAATTCACCTTTTATTACCTAAAGTAGATACTATTCATATTATTTAACGCTTTAGTTTACCCGATCCACGTTATTATTACTGTAATCAATAACATTGACTCATCGCTATAATTTTTGATTCTGTGCTTTATCGATTACACTATCTGCCTCTTCAGTTTACGTAGTAAGTGATATGACTTTTTGTAGTTGGGAAGCCAAACGGTTAGTTTCTCTGGCAATCCCCGTTTTTTTAGCACAAGTAACCTTAGTTTTAATGTCAGTGGTCGACACCATCATGGCAGGACAAGTGAGTCCTACCGATTTAGCAGCATTGTCAATTGCAACCGGCGTATGGAACCCCGCCATGTTGGCTCTGCAAGGCATATTATTAGCCCTGACTGGCATAATTGCGCAATTTTCCGGCGCTAACGATAAAACCGGCATCAGCCATTACTTTCAACAAGGCTTGTACCTAGCTGGTGTATTGAGTGTTATCGGTTTATCTATTGCCTATTTTGCCGATATTATTATTCTCAAACTCGATACCAGCCCTGCTATCGCCAATATGGCCTATGACTATATTCATTTTGTAAAATGGGGCATTATTGGATTTTTAGTGTTCAGTGTTTATCGTAATATTACCGAAGGCATGGGGATGACAAAGCCGGCTTTTTATATCAGCTTAATTGGTTTAGCCATCAATATCCCAGCCAACTATGTGTTTATTCACGGTATGTTTGGTATGCCCGCACTCGGTGGTGCAGGCTGTGGGATTGCCACTGCATTGGTATTTACTGCCATGGCCATCGCACAAGTTATTTATTGCCAGTTAAGTAAAAAAGTAGATGCCAAAACATTATTAGCAAACTTTCAAGCACCGCAATTACCAACCATGTGGGCAATTACTAAGGTGGGCATACCAATCTCACTTGCTACATTTTTTGAAGTCACTTTATTTGCCTGTATTCCTTTATTCATTGCGCACTTAGGTGCGGTTGCGGTAGCCGGCCATCAGATTGCTGCAAGTGTCACAACCTTGCTGTTTATGATGCCGCTGAGTTTATCTATTGCGATCAGTATTCGGATTGGCAATTTATACGGCCAACATCATTTTGAGCAGCTTAAAAAGGCTATTTCAACAAGCTATATTCTAGCCATGATCATTGCCGTTATACTTGCTGCCATAACCTTCTTTGGCCGTGACGTGATCAGTCAACTTTATACAGATGATGCACGTGTTATTGCCTTAGCAACGTCAATCATGATTCTAGCGTGTATTTATCAACTACCTGATTCCTTACAAGTAGCTGCCAACGGTATATTAAGGGGTTTAAAACACACAGCACCGATTTCGTATATAACCTTTATATCTTACTGGTTGATTGGTTTTTCACTGGGTTTTGTTTTAGCACGCACCGATTTAATAGTGCCAGCAATGGGCCCGCATGGTTTTTGGGTAGGTATCATCGTCGGCTTAAGTGTAGCCGCAGTGCTATTAATGCTCACTGTCGCGAATAGATTCAAACATGAACCACTTAAAAGCGCTTAAAAAATCGCACCAACAAGGTAACCAAACGTCGCAGTTTGGTTACCTTTGTAGTTTACTGTGCTGTTTACTGCTACTTTGTGCATGCACAGATAAACCCGCTGATGTGTATTTAGAATATCAGCAGCGCCTCGCGAATGCGTTAGATAAGCCAACTCCTGATACAGCAAAACTTACCAATGTTGCGCTATCAGCTGTTAGCAACAACAAACCAACAAATGCACAACAGTTGAGCATATTGCAACTGGCACAACTTTCACACTGTAAACTCAATACCCTTATTGCTGAACATAATAGTCAACTAGGAAAACTCGCCTCTCCTGCTAGCCAGTTAATATACCAGCTTCAATTTATTCAATTTGCACCACAGTGCTTAGATAGTCTAGAACCTGATTCAAAAAGTTATCAAGCCATAAGTAACGAATTACATAATAAAAAACAACAGTTATTAGATCAGTTCAAGCAGCTACTTTATAAAGACCCAGAACTAAAACGCACATGGCAGCTAACCGGCTATACACTTGATACAAACTTAGCCGGCCTTGTAGAAACCGAACTTGCGCTGCAAAGCCTAGTGAATTTAAAACAGCAAATAATACAGCAGCAATATGCACAAATAGACTCTCAAGCGCTCTACCCGCTACTGGCGCAATTACGCCAGTTTAACTTCAATCAAGCTTTAATAAGCGCAGTACGCCAACAAACACAGCTAAATAATAGTACTAGTAACTTTTTAGCGAATATTGAGCTAAGCACACTATGCAACCCGCTAAAAAATAAACGCCAAGCACAGATCCTCAGCAACGTATTCAAGAAGTATTACTTGCAGCAGTTACAACCCTATCAGGCTCAACTATCAGGTGCTTTAGAGCGCCTAATGCCGTTGTATCAAGCATTATGGCAAGACTCCAGCCCAATACAACCGCAACTAACGGCATTACTAAGCCCAGCACAGCCAAGTAATATACTCACAGCATTTAAAGAATCCACCAAAACACACGTTATTTGGTGGCAAAAATTTTATAAAACGTGTGAAATCAGCCCAATATGAATAAAAAAACGGCAAACGAACTAAAAAAAGCGTTTCTCGCTTGATTCACTTCAGCGCACGCTATATATTAGCGACCGTTGTTAAGCAATTAGCACAACTTAAATTTATGATACGACCGTAGCTCAGTTGGTTAGAGCACTACCTTGACATGGTAGGGGTCGGTGGTTCGAATCCACTCGGTCGTACCAAATTTAAGGAAATTTTAAATAAAAGTACTATCGTAAGAAAAAGCACTACCCACTCTTGATCACCCGGTCCGGAGGCCAGTAGTTCGAATCCACTCGGTCGTACCAAATTTAAGTAAAAGTCCCATTCAAATATATTGTACGACTGTAGCTCAGTTGGTTAGAGCACTACCTTGACATGGTAGGGGTCGGTGGTTCGAATCCACTCAGTCGTACCAATTCATAAATAGAAATTATATCAAGAAAAAGCACTACCTACTCTTAATCACCCGGTCCACAGGTCGCTGGTTCGAATCCACTCAGTCGTACCAATCTTAATCACTAACATCCTCAATTCGTAAACCTTAGCTCAGTTGATTAGCGCACTACCTACTCTTGATCACCCGGTCCAAAGGTCAGCGGTTCGAACCCACTCAGTCGTACCAATTCACGTAAAAAATCATCCTAATACCAATCTGCCAAATTATGTGATCTAATTAGCACACTGATACTTATCTACTTTTACTAAATTGAACTTAGAAAAATCCAAGCAACTTTTAGCTTTATCACGTAAAGAGCCTAATGCGAGA